>JAATFY010000076.1 GCA_015654915.1 Rhodospirillales bacterium | reverse complement strand
CAAATTCCAGTGATCCGTTTCGGCGGCGGGCGCTGCAGCATGGCCGTAACCCGGCCGACCGACCAGCATCAGCTGGTGCGCGAGATCGAAAAGCACGATCTGCTGCGTGCGCCCGGGCGTGTTGGTCGCCCGCGCCAGATTTTTACGGCCGGTGAGCCCGTTGATGAGCGAGGATTTACCGACATTGGAGCGGCCGATGAAGGCGACCTCGGGCAGGTTACCTGCGGGAAACTGCCCGGGGTCGGTTGCCGCCAGAACACAATCGCAGGACTGCGCGAAAAGCTTGCGGGCTGCTTCCGTCTCGCTCATGCCGCCCTCACGTTATCTTCTTTTTCGCGTCCTTGCGCATGATGAACCATTGCTGCGCGATGGACAGAAGGTTGCTCCATGTCCAGTAAATCACCAGACCCGACGGCATCTGCGCCAGCATATAGGTGAACAGAATCGGCATGAACATGAACATGCGCGCCTGCGTCTTGTCCGGCGGCTGCGGCGACAGTCTTTGTTGCAGAAACATGCTGCAGCCCATCAGAAGCGGCCAGATGCCGATATGAAGCGCGGCGGGCAAGGTGACGGGAATGGCGCCGAACAGCGTGAAAACCGAGGTCGGATCGGGCGCCGACATATCCCTGATCCAGCCGTAGAAAGGCGCCTGCCGCAATTCGATGCCGACATAGAGAACCTTATAAAGGGCGAAGAAAATCGGAATCTGGATCAGCTGCGGCACGCAGCCCGCCATCGGATTGACTTTTTCCTGCTTGTAAAACTCCATCATCACCTGGCTCTGCTTCATCTTGTCGTCGGCGTAGCGTTCCTGAATGCGCTTCATCTCCGGCTGCAGCGCCTTCATCCGCGCCATGGAATGATAGGATTTCAGCGATAGCGGCAAGGTGACGATTTTCAGCGCCACCGTGAACAGCAAAATCGCAAGGCCGAAACTGCCGAGGAAACTGCCGAGGAAATCGAGCAGGTACAAAAACGGCTTGGTCAGAAAATAGAACCAGCCGAAATCGATGGCGCGGTCGAAATGCGGGATGTCGTAACGGTCGCTATATTGATCGAGCAGGCGCAGGCGTTTTGCCCCCGCGAACAGGCGCGATGTGTGTTCCGCCACAGCGCCGGCGGCGACCGTGACGGGTTCGCCGCGAAAATCGGTCTGGAAATAGCCTTGGTCGGGATCGGTCTGGCCCGCGCGGTTATAGGCAAACTCGGCGGCCATCTTTTCGTCTTTCTGCGGCATCATGGCGACCAGCCAGTATTTATCGGTAATGCCGAGCCAGCCGCCTTCGCTGTTTTCGGCCTTTTTGCCTTCGTCCATCAGCTTTTTATATTTGTATTCCTCGAGCGTGCCGTTGATGACGCCGAGCGGCCCTTCATACAAAACGGATATGCTGCGCGTGACGGGGTTGCCCTGCCGAGCTATCAGACCGAACGGATAAAGCGTGACGGGAGCCGATCCCGTATTGCGCACCTGATCGGCAATCGTGAACATAAAATGGTCATCAACCGTGATCGTGCGCTCGAACGCAAGGCCTTGGCCGTTATTCCATGTCAGCTTGAGCGGATGGTCCTGCGATAATATATTGCCGTCGGCTTTCCATTCGGTCTGCGCGGTGGGCACCGAAACCGACGCGCTATCGCTCAGCCAGTTGAACTCGGCGTAGTAGGGCTCGTGCGGTATGGCCGAGCCCGACGGCGACAAAAGGATAATGTCAGGCGACCTGGCTTCGACGCTTTCGCGGTATTGCACCAACGATAGATCGTCGATACGCGCGCCTTTCAGATTGACGGAGCCCTGAAGTTCCGGCGTCGCGATTTTTACGCGGGCGCCTTCCCTGACGATCATCGCGCGGTCGCGCGGCGCCGATGTTTCGGCGGCGACATCTCCCGCTTTCACCGGCTGCTTGAGGCTTTCGGCAAGTACCTGCTGGCGGTAATGCTCCTGCTGCGGTTTCACATAGAAATACTGGAAACCGAACAGGATAAGGGCCGACAGGACGACGGCGACGATAAGGTTGTTGTTATTGTCCATGGTTCCCGAAGGGGTGCTGAAACGTTCGGCGCCTACTTAACACGCGGCGGCACAGGATCAAAGCCCTGCCCGCTGCCTAATTTTTGCCACGGATGGCAGCGGCAAAAGCGGCGAATGGCAAGCTTCGTGCCCCCGAACGGCCCATGCAGCCGCAGCGCCTCGTCGGCATAGACCGAGCAGGTCGGCTGGAACCGGCATTGGTTGCCTATGAAATAAGAGGCGCTATGGCGGTAAAGCCAAATCAGGCCGCGCAGAAACAATGCAACGAAATGTGAGATTGTTTGTGCCGCATAAACTGCGCGCGTTCCCCTCCCCTTGAGGGAAGGGTTAGGGGAGGGGTACAAAAGAACTTTATACACCCCCCTCCTAACCTCCCCCGCAAGGGGGGAGGAACCAGAGCGTCTCTCGCTGAAATCCTTTTCCTTCATTCCCGCCACACGCCAAGTTTCTTCAGCGCCGTCACCAGATCTTTTTTCAGCTCGGCGTAATCGCGCGTAACCGTGGTGGCACGGGCAATCAGCACATAGTCGTGATCGGGCGAGGCATGCTGCGGGAAAACCTCGAAGGCCAATGCCCTTAAGCGGCGGCGGGCGCGGTTGCGGATTACGGCGTTGCCGATCTTGGTGGTCGCCGTCAGGCCATAGCGGGGTGCCGGAATTCCGGTTTTACGGGGCGAACCCAATTGCATGATAAGGCCGGGGGCCACCCATTTTTTGCCGGTTTTGGCCACGGCCAGAAATTCGGCGCGGCGGCGAAGGACGGTCAGGTTTTGGATCGGTTTTGTCATAAGCGCGTTATCTTAAGCCAATCTATTATCGACGTCATGCCCGCGAAGGCGGGCATCCATCTTGATCGATAAAGAAAATGGACCCCCGCCTACGCGGGGGTGACTTTAGGCCGTCAGGCGCTTGCGGCCCTGGGCGCGGCGGCGGGCGATGACCTTGCGGCCGGTCTTGGTCGCCATGCGGGCGCGGAAGCCGTGACGGCGGGCGCGCACGATTTTGCTGGGCTGGAAAGTACGTTTCATGTCTTCATTCCTTCATTGAAAGCCCGCGGTTTATAGGGGCTTGGGGCCTGCGAGTCAAACCTTTGGGCTCCCATTAACCCCACCGCCGATCTTGCCATAGCCCTATCCACTGGTTAAACCTGAACTTTCGTGCCGTCCCACCCCAGCCAAAGTCATGCCTGTGCCCGATTTCCTGACCCTTGATGACCTGTCCCTGCGCGGCAAAACCGTGCTTTTGCGCGCCGATCTTAATGTTCCCGCCCATAACGGCACGGTAACGGACGATTCACGGCTCGAACGGCTGTTGCCGACCCTGAAGGACCTTCACAAAGCCAATGCCAAAATCATCATCCTGTCGCATTTCGGCAGACCGAACGGCAAACCCGATCCGGCGGCCAGCCTGCGTCCTGTCGTCAAAGAACTCGAACGCATATGGGAACAGCCCATAGCCTTCGCCGAGGATTGCATCGGACCTAAAGCCCAAGCCGCCGTGGCGGCGTTGGCGCCCGGGCAAATCCTTGTGCTCGAAAACACGCGTTTTCATCCGGGCGAGGAAGCCAACGATCCGGAATTTGCGAAAGCGCTGGCGTCACTCGGCGAAATTTACGTGAACGACGCTTTTTCCTGCGCCCACCGCAGCCATGCCTCGACCGAAGGGCTTGCCCATCTTTTGCCGTCGGGCGCAGGCCGGTTGATGCAGGCGGAGATCGAAGCGCTGACCAACGCGCTGACGAAACCCGAACGCCCCCTGATGGCCTTGGTCGGCGGTTCCAAAATCTCGACCAAGCTCGCTCTCCTTCAAAACCTTATCGCCAAGGTGGATATTCTGGTGCTTGGCGGCGGCATGGCGAATACGTTTCTCGGCGCAAAAGGCATTGCCATCGGCAAATCCATTTCCGAGCCCGATATGTATCAGACCGCGCGCGATATCATGGCGAAAGCGGAAAGCCGGAATTGCCACATCCTGCTGCCGAAAGATGTCGTCGTGGCGTCCGAGTTGAAAAGCGGCGTTGCCGTGAAGACCGTACCGGTCAATGCCGTGCCGCCCGACCAGATGATCCTCGATCTCGGCCCCGCGGCCGTGAGCGAGATCAAGGATACGCTTGCCCTCTGTAAAACCGTCGTCTGGAACGGGCCTTTGGGCGCTTTCGAGACGCAGCCCTTCGACCGCGCCACCAACGAAGTGGCGATTTGCGTGGCCGACCTGACCAAGCGGGGTAAAATCCTGTCGGTAGCCGGCGGCGGCGATACCGTCGCGGCCCTGACCAACGCGGGCGTCGTGCACGGGGTCAGTTATTTATCGACCGCAGGCGGCGCTTTCCTCGAATGGCTGGAAGGCGTAGAGTTACCCGGTGTTGTCGCCTTGCGGCTGTCGGTGCCCAAGGTAAAAACCGGAAAAGTGATTATGTAGGCATGGCTAAAAAGACTGTCAGGAAAAACAAGCCTAATCCCCTGTGGGGCGGCCATTACGCGTCCGGCCCCGCCGGAATCATGGCCGAGATCAATTGCTCGGTCGATATCGACCGGCGGCTTTACGCGCATGACATCAAGGCATCGAAAGCGCACGCGGCGATGCTGGCGGCAAAGAATATTATAAGCAAGAAAGACGGGCAGGATATCCAGCGCGGCCTCGATAAAATTTTGCAGGAAATCGAAGGCGGAAAATTCAAATTCTCCCGCGCGCTTGAAGACGTGCATATGAATATAGAGTCGCGGCTGAAAGATGTGATCGGCGATGCCGCCGGACGCCTGCACACCGCGCGGTCGCGCAACGATCAGGTGGCGACGGATTTGCGCCTGTGGCTGCGCGACGCCATCAACGGGATCGATGCGGCGCTGAAAAATTTACAAAAAGCCTTGCTGGATCAGGCCGGAAAGCACAGCGGCACTTTGATGCCCGGTTTTACCCATCTGCAACCGGCGCAGCCCATAACGTTCGGCCATCATCTGCTGGCCTATGTCGAGATGATCGGCCGCGACCGCGGGCGTTTTCAGGACGCAAAGAAACGCGTCAATGAAATGCCTTTGGGCGCAGCCGCTTTGGCTGGAACATCGTTCCCCATCGACCGGAACATGACAAGCAAAGCCTTGGGTTTCGACCGGCCGATGGCCAATTCCATCGATGCCGTGTCGGCGCGCGATTTCGCGCTGGAATTCCTGGCCGCCGCGACCATCGCCGGCATGCATCTGTCGCGCTTCGCCGAGGAAGTCGTGATCTGGGCCAGTCCCGCTTTTGGATTTATAAAATTGTCGGATGCCTTCACGACCGGCAGTTCGATCATGCCGCAAAAACGCAATCCCGACGCCGCCGAGCTGGTGCGCGCCAAGACCGGCCGCTTGCTGGGTGCATTCACTACGTTGCTGGTCGTGATGAAGGGCCTGCCGCTCGCCTACGGCAAGGATATGCAGGAAGACAAGGAACAGGTATTCGATGCCACGGATACGCTCCATCTGATGGTCGCCGCCACCGCGGGCATGGTGCGCGATATGAAAGCCGACACAGGCGCGATGGAAAAAGCGCTGGCGACGGGTTTCATCACCGCGACAGACCTTGCCGACTGGCTGGTGCGCGCGGCGAATGTGCCGTTCCGCGACGCGCATCACATCACCGGCAAGATCGTGCGCATCGCCGAGTCGAGAAAATGCGGGCTGGATAAATTAAATCTTCAGGACATGAAAAAGATCGACGCGCGGATTACCAAGGACGTGTTCTCCGTCCTGCGGCCCGAGAACGCCGTGAAAAGCCGCACCAGCCTCGGCGGCACGGCGCCCGCTCTGGTTAAAGAAGCGGTGAAGGCTGCGAAAAAGAAGTTTCTATAATCGCGCGAGGAATAAAATGAACGTCAAGGACCTTAAAGGACAAACGAT
The DNA here is from genome assembly GCA_015654915.1 of Rhodospirillales bacterium. GTDB lineage: Bacteria > Pseudomonadota > Alphaproteobacteria > UBA9219 > UBA9219 > JAATFY01. The sequence continues at coordinate 2,155 of JAATFY010000076.1, read as the reverse complement.
TGCTTTTGCCGCCTCGGGCGGCCTCGACAGCTGCACCATCACGCATTGGCTGGCGGAACAGGGCGTGAAAGTCGTCGCCTTCACGGCCGACCTCGCGCAGCCGGACGAAACCGATTTCGGCGCCATCGAAAAACGCATGCGCGCCTGCGGCGCCATCGATTATGTCGGCATGTCTTTGAAAAAGGAAATGGCCGAAATCGGCGTCGAAGGCATCCAGACGCAGGCCTGTTACGAAGGCCGTTACTGGTCAACCACGGCGTTCGGACGGCAGGTGACGGTCAGCGGCATCCTGCCGGAGATGAAAAAGAAAGGCCTGAAAATTTTCAGCCATGGCGCGACAGGACGCGGCAACGATCAGGTGCGGTTCCAGCTCATCACCAACATGCTGGAGCCCAGCTTCGGCGTCTACGCGCCGTGGCGCGACGAGGCATTCCTTAGCCGTTTCGGCGGGCGCATCCAGATGATCGAATATTGCGAACAGCACGGGCTGCCGATCAAGGCCTCGCGCGAGAAACCCTATTCGACCGACGCCAATCTGCTCGGCCTCACGCACGAAGGCGGCAAGCTGGAATCACTGCAAACACCGGCGCATTTCATCACGCCGGAAATGGGCGTATGGCCGGAACAGGCGCCCGACAAGCCGGAAAGTTTTGCGGTGCGCTTTGAGCGTGGCACCCCGGTTCTAATCAACGGCAAGAAAACCGACGCGTTTCAGGCCATGACGATAGCGAATGAGGTCGGCGGCAGGCACGGCGTCGGCATCGGGCTGCATCTGGTCGAAAACCGTTTCGTCGGCGTGAAATCGCGCGGCGTTTACGAAGCGCCCGGCATGGAATTGCTCGGCACTTGTTACGCGTTTTTACTGCAACTCATCCTCGACCGCCGCGCACGCGAATTGTTTGACACTTTATCGGGCACGATCACCAAGCAGCTTTATCAGGGCTATTGGAACGATGTGGCGACGCGCATGGCGCGGAAAGCCGTGCATGAAACTGCCGAGCTTGTGACCGGCACGGTGAATGTTTCGATTTATAAGGGCGTGGTGTCGTATGTGTCGACAGCCGACGTGCCGCATTCGCTCTTCTCGAACGACGGATCGATGGAGGCCGAAGGCGGTTTCGATCACAAAGATTCCGAAGGTTTCCTCGGCGTCCTCGGCGTTCATGCGCGCGCGTTGGCGCAAGTGAAGCAGATCAAAAACTGAACCGATAACGCAGGATTTAATAGCCGCCCGGCGGATCGCTGGCGGGAAAACTGTCCGCAAGGGTCTTGTCGATCTGATGCTCGGTTTTATTCTGGTCACGGCTCGTAAGGCGGTTAACGGCGAAATAGCCGAGAACGAGGCCCGTCATAAGAAAAAATGACATATTTACGCCATGGCTCTTGCTCGGGGCAGCAATAAGTTTGTCTGTTGAAATGTATGAAAAATAGCCGCTGCAATTCAACAATCCGGCGATTTCACTCCCCGCAAGGCCCTGCTGTCAAGCACACACAGGCAAAAAATAGTTTCATTCAGGGTTAACGGCGCCGTAAAGCAAAAGGGCCGCTGGCTTGTCCGCTGTAGCGCAATGCGCGAAGGCGGATTCCAGCGGCCCTTTCTTTATTCATTCTGTCGACTTCACCCGCCTTCCCCCGGATCAAGTCCGGGGTTCGGCGGATTAAGTGACTCTAAACTCGCCCTGGGGGCTCGTTAAGAGGTCACTTAGAAATCCATATCGCCCATGCCGCCCATACCGCCGCCGGCTCCGCCAGCGCTGCCTGAGGATTTCTTCTCGGGCTTCTCGGCGATCATGGCTTCGGTGGTGATCAGGAGACCCGCGACCGACGCGGCGCTTTCCAGCGCGATGCGTACATCCTTGGTCGGATCCAGAATGCCCGCCTTGAGCATATCGGTATATTCACCCTTCTGCGCGTCGAAGCCGAAATTGTTGTCCTTCTGCTCCAGCAGACGGCCCACAACCACGGAACCGTCGGTTCCGGCATTGTCGGCGATCTGGCGCACAGGCGCTTCGAGTGCACGGCGAACGATATCGACGCCGCGGCGCTGGTCGTCATTGGTGACGCGTACTTTCTCGATGGCCCGTGTGGCGTAGAGGAGAGCCGCACCACCGCCGGCGATGACGCCTTCTTCAACCGCCGCACGCGTGGCATGCAT
>JAATFY010000005.1 GCA_015654915.1 Rhodospirillales bacterium | reverse complement strand
GTGCTAGGAACCCGAAAACGTATCCCTGGGTCCCCGGCCATGAAATGGTCGGACGCGTTACCAAGGTTGGCGCGCAAGTGCGTAAATTCAAGGAAGGCGATCTGGCCGGCGTCGGCTGCATGGTCGATTCCTGCCGCACCTGCCCTAACTGCAAGGAAGGCCTCGAGCAATATTGCGACAACGGATTCACCTCGACCTACAATTCGCCCGATAAAATTTCCGGCGGCATGACGTATGGCGGCTATTCGTCGCTGATCGTCGTCGATGAGAATTTCGTCCTGAAGGTTTCAAACAAGCTCAACCTCGCCGGTGTTGCGCCCCTGCTCTGCGCCGGTATCACGACCTATTCGCCCTTGCGTCACTGGAATGCCGGCAAAGGGAAAAAGGTGGGCATCGTCGGGCTTGGCGGTCTTGGCCATATGGGCGTGAAACTCGTGCACCCCATGGGCGCGCATGTCGTGATGTTCACGACCTCGCCCGGCGAGACCGCGGACGCCAAAAAACTGGGTGCCGACGAAGTCGTGCTTTCGAAGAACGCCGATGAGATGAACCAACATGCGGGCAGTTTTGACTTTATCCTCAACACGGTCGCCGCGCCGCACAATCTCGATCCATTCCTCAATCTGCTGAAACGCGACGCCACCATGTGCAATGTCGGCGCGCCAAGCTCGCCGCATCCCTCGCCGAGCATTATGAATCTGATTTTCCGGCGCCGCTCGCTGGCGGGCTCCTTGATCGGCGGCATCAGGGAGACGCAGGAGATGCTGGATTTCTGCGCCGAGCACAACATCACCGCCGATATCGAACTCATCCCGATCCAGAAGGTCAACGAAGCTTACGAACGCATGCTGAAAAGCGATGTCAAATATCGCTTTGTCATCGACATGGCGTCGCTGAAGGAAAAGGCCGCGGCATAAGCACTATTATGGTTAACGAAAATTCCGTAATTACTTTCGGAATCGGCTGATATAGATTCGGACTTATTGTAACGAACATATAATCCGGACGTTATTGCCGTGGCTGAAGCGCAACCCTTACCGAATTTCGAAGACTTGCTGGCACGACTGCCTGCCGGCAAAGCCGCAAGTCTGCCGCCGGGAACGCGAGAAAATTATCAAGGTTTAAGTAAAACATACAATAAGAAATGCCCGTATCCGCTTCTTCTCCTCGCTATTGCGCGTTACGCGGCCAGTCAGGGTGCCATCTATCCTGCCTTCACCATGACCAAATATGGATCCTATCTCGACACTGAATATTCGAAACAACTCGAGCTCCAGGCAAAATTTCACTTTACGCATGAGACCTTTAAATCTTCCATCAACACCATCCTGAACGAACCCAAAGTTTATGGTTTCGAAAATGTTCAGGAAGGAGGGAGACCGCACATAACCATGTTGGCCGTCGCGCTTGACATGGCCGAGTTTGGCCTGACGGCAACGGATATTTTTTCCGTTTCTTCTTCCCCCTCCCTAGCGAACGGCGCTAGTGACCGTCCGGAAGGTTTCCTCTTCTCCCCCCGCGAGGGCGAAACAGCGTTCGCGTCGGAAACCGTAGAAACACGGAAACGTTTTTTCCAGCTTCGGAAAAGATATCCGAATGCCGATAATGATTATGCCCTCCTTCTTATTGCCCGTCATGCGAAGAGGGAAATCGGACAAAATGATGGAGCGTATAACGGGGTTGCCGACATGATTGCCGTTGCCGACGCCCGTCTTGTGCACTTAATTGGCGTAATGTCCGTGTTAACCGGAGAAGACCGTCGGCAGACTCTTACGCCAGCTATAAATTTTCTAGTTTATATCGAGGGTCAATTCAAACTGCGGACCGGAACGCTATGGAGGGCCTTTGAGAATAAACGGCGTGGCGTTTCCGCGAAGGTTCAGCCGCAACCAGCTCAAGAAATCAAACACACCGTCCGCAACACTGCGCATTTGACGCCTGTCGGAGGGGCGGCGCCGTACATACAGGGCTTGCACAGACCGCCGCGAAACATAGAAGAAGCCATGGTGGACATGCGGCATTTCGAATATATAACCGAATGCCCGATTCTCGCCGTAAAACGTTTCGTTGCGATAGAATTCTTTGAAAGAAAGCCTCCGACGGGCACGGACAGATTTTTGCAACTTCTGCAGCATATCAACCCGAACTTTACGTGGGACGATGTCAACGACTTGATGATGGGCCATACTGATCGTTTTCCTGCCGTCGGAACGAAAAGATATATCGGCCTTTCGGATTTCTTCGAAGCCTTCGCCGCCATCATCGGCGAAAATTATACGGCAGCGGAACTGGCGGCGGAATATAACGCGCACACCGCCGCCTTGGCGCGAAATGCCGCCCCAGCACCGAAAGCGGCAGCCAAACGCCCCGGCCGTTTCCGAAAGTCAGGTAACAACTCCGAGGGGCCGCCACAATAAATACTTCTGGATTAACCATATCCGACATAACGGCTATGCGTTAACAACAATGCATTCTTCTTTTATTGCTTTCATTCTTTCTCATTATACTTCCGCAGATATCAATTCCGAGAGGATTATGCCTTGAGTCCATCCCTGCAAAAGCCGCGTCCCCTGCAACGACGTTACAGAACGCACCTTCGGCCGCACATCAGGAACGGTTTGCGGTTCGCATGGAAAGCCCTCAATCCACCATCCCGAAGGTTCAGCGACTACGACCAAATGTTTGATCGCGTGGAAAGGTTGCGCGGCACCAAGGGAAGAAGGCCTCGCGGGTTCGAGCCGCCCCAGAACCGCGCTTACCGCGTGGCTTCGCGTTATCTTACGGTACGCCAGTCTCTCCAGAAAACATTGGGCTATTCAAGCGTCCTTACATTCGCCATCAGCTACATCGAAGCTGCCGTTATGCATGCTTCACCACTCCAGTCGGGCCTCGTTGCCGCTGTCTGCATGGTGGGGTTGGGAATGTGGGCCGCCGTCAAGGAAAACACCAAGACGCGAATTTTGAATCTGGATAATCTGCGTTACAGGGCGAATCACGCTATAGATCGAAAAAATTATGAAATATTTCGGTAGTGCATCAGTTTAAAAGTTAACAGACTTAGGGAACATTTGGAATCCCTTGCCGCTATGATATGCTTAGCGGTATGCAAACGAAACGCCCCAAACGTCCCCGCGACCCAAACCAACTAGGAAGGCTTATTGTCGCTCTTAGCGTAGGGGAAGAACAAGAAACCACCCCGGACGCCGGAAAGAACCCGGACGCCGTAGCTTTAGGAAAGCGTGGCGGAGAAGCAAGAGCCAAATCCTTATCTTCCAAGAAGCGCAAAGAAATTGCCCAAAGAGCAGCCGCGAAAAGGTGGGGAAAGAAATAGCCCTTATTTCACCACTCGCAGACGTAGACCCATAGCCGGTTTTTCAGGCGCATTTTTCAGGTCATAAAACTGCGGCAGTTGATATTCATGCAGCCGCAAAATGTTTGCAAATTCAATCATCGAATAGCCAAACGTTTCCAGATGCAAATTTATCATTCTGGAGATGACACCGGGAATTTCTGGTTCAAAATCAAGTTCTGGAGGTTCGCGCATTTTTATTCTGTTTATATTGAATTGCCGCCATAGATAGCTGGCTTTGCTTTTCGGAATAATGCCTCGTTCTTCGCCACGGTAGAGAAGAGCTTGCATTGATACTTTCCATTCGGGCTTCAACGCAGCAAGTCTTGGTAAATCAGCATCAAACAACGCTGTTTCCATTTCAGCTATAGGCATCAAAAGTGCGCTGGCAAATTCGTTCGCTTGTTTTTCCATATCTGAATTCGGGAACTTGTGCATGACAATATGGCCGAGTTCATGCGCCAAGGTAAAACGCATACGATCTGCTGGTTGATCTTTATTTATTAAAATAATTGGGGGAAGTCCCGGAACCTCTTTAATAGTAAGGCCGCTTACGTCACTTCCACCAAGTGAAGTATGAATAACGATGCCGCCAGCATTTTCTATAGAGGCCGTAAGGTTCGGGAACGGGCCAGAAGGTACAAGCCAATGCGATCTTATAAGCGACGCTATTCTTTCAATATTGCCGTCATAATCTTCCGGCTCAAGTTTTGGAATATTGCTTTGAGGTGCAAATTCAACCGCCTCCATCATCCTGCGAATATGAAGTACGCGAATATTAAAATCGGCAATTATCTGCCCCATTTCCTTGCCGCCAACGCTTTGCTTCTTTCTCCACATGGGAGCGTGAACGCTTACCGGTGCGCCAAGCACAGGGTCGGCCTGCTCGAAGAAAGAAACGGGCAGTTCATAAACCAAAGCCGCTTTTTTCAGAAAATCGTCCGAAGGAATAGCCGTTCCGGTTTCATAGCGCGACAGATTCCCTTGCTGAACGCCAATCCGTTCCGCAGCTTCACCTTGCGGGAATCCCTTTCGTTCCCGCGCTATACGCAGCAGGCCAGAGTTCACATATTCAGGCATTGGTTACTCTTTTTTGTCGTCGGACTTTTTGTCGTCGCGCTTTGGCTTGCGGGGTGTAACCAAATCGTCGGCAGACGCCGGCGGCTTCGGGGGCTGCCGCTGCGGGAGCGGGACAACGCCTGTATTTTTGCCGTCGCCAATCTCATATGACCATAGCCTTACCTTGCCATCCCGTGCCTGTACGAAAACCTTTTCTATAGCGGTATTGAGCGGATTCAAAGCGTAAACGACTTCGACCTTCTCGACCCCCGGCATGCCGGGGATTTCCTCTTGTGCATTGCAGAAGTTGAAAACTGCCTGCGTCCATACGTTAGAGCCGAGTCCTTTGCCGTTTGCCTTCTTAAACCTCACCAGCAACTTCTGATCGAAAAGTATCTTGAAGGTCTGATTCTTAAACTCGAAATGCGCGCCACGGTCGTTCTTAAATGCCTCCTGCAAATGATAGCGCAGGCGCTCAAAGAACATATTGGCGCGGGTGCGGCGCCAAAAACTGAACTTGATGCGGTCTTGGCTGTTCCACCAGTCGCTCCAGGCGTCCTTATGCGCCTGCATAATCTTTGCCTCCCGCGCTGCGGTCAGTAGCTTCTTAACGTCGTTTTCCTTGGCGCTCATATATTGCCTCCCAAAATTTTAAGGAACGGTAAAGATTGGTAACACCATTGTCAACGTATTTTTTCTGTGTTTTAATTCATATGGTTAAAAATGCATGAAAAATAAGGGATAATTGATGCTTGACGCTAAGCATAAAAGTTCATATAGTAATCGTATGAACAAGCTAACCCATGAAAAACGCGCACAAATCCTTCATTTATTGGTCGAAGGTAACAGCATGAGGGCAACCGCCCGTATTGCTGACGTCGCCTTTAACAGCGTTGCTAAGTTCTTCATCGACACTGCGCGGGTCTGTGCGGAATATCAGGATAGGACTTTCCGCGAATTGTCCTGCAAAAAACTCCAGCTTGATGAAATCTGGTCGTTTGTTTACTCGAAAGCCAAGAACGTTCCGCAAGGCATGGAAGGACAAGCCGGTGACATTTGGACTTGGGTCGCCATTGACGCCGACACAAAACTTGTCCCTTCATGGCGCATTGGTGATCGCGGCGGCGATATTGCAAAAGAGTTTGTGGCTGACCTCGCAAGCCGCCTAGCTAATCGCGTTCAGATTACTACGGATGGCCATAAGGCTTACCTTGAAGCGGTAGAAGGCGCATTCGGCAATGAAGTCGATTACGCCATGCTTGTAAAGCTGTACGGGGAAGTTGTCGAAGGCCAGAAACGTTATTCTCCGGCAGAGTGCGTTGGTATCAAGAAAACAAAGATCGCTGGCAATCCTGATTTGTGCTGCACAAGCACATCATTTGTCGAACGCCAAAACCTGACCATGAGAATGAGCATTCGGCGTTTTACGCGCCTAACAAACGCCTTTTCAAAAAAGATCGAAAACCACGCGCATTCCGTAGCCCTTCACTACATGCACTATAATTTCTGCCGCATTCATAAGACGCTGCGCCAAACCCCAGCAATGGCCGCAGGAGTTTCGGCTAACTTATGGTCGATTAATGATATTGTGGAACTGGTCGAAAATTGGGAAAAGGAGCAACATAAGGCCAAGTGGGGCTATTAAAATGGCTAATTGGCATGGTTTATGCTTATTTTTGGACAGCTTTGACAAACCGAATCTGGTCTGCAAGAAAATGGCTTCCTTACAAGCATTCTGATAGAATCTCCCCATGACAATTTTCCTTATCGTCTCCCAGCCCAATCCTAACGAAGCTAAATTACCGGGAGCAATAGCTTCCGTCTACCCAAACGACTCTCTGCAAGTCGGGGATAAGGCATGGTTTGTTGCGTCAAATGAGCCCGTACAAGAAGTATCAAAGAAATTAGGTGTCACGGACGGCACGAATGGCGCAGCTATTATTGCGGCAATTTCAGCTTACCAAGGACGCGCTAACCCAAATATTTGGAATTGGGTAAAGTCAAAATGGGAATTGAAGGCAAATGAGTAAGACTCGCCCCCCTTCTACTGGAGAGTCTACAGGGGAAACCCCTAAAGAGTTTCCACAAACGCCACCACCCCCCGATTTGTACGCGACCTCCGATATTCGTTTTGTTATGTTGGAAATTGGCAAGTTGACTGCCAATGTAGAGCGCTTAATTTCTGATGTAAAATTACACGGAGGTAAAATCGACGATCTGAGTCATAAGGCAACCTATATAAAGGGATGGATTGCCGCTGCAATCCTCTTAATTGGTATCTTTATGGCCATCGCTTCATTCTTTCTAAGCAGTAAGTGGGATGCCACCATTCAAGCAATAAGATCTATTCCAAAATAATCTACATCGTTAACTTTTAAACTGATGCACTACCAATATTTCAGGCGTTCGAGACAGCAGAGCGGGAAAAAGCGAGAGAGAAACAAGCCCTCATTGATCGACGGCGCGCGCTCACCGTCGCCGTGCCGGGATACCCTGATTTGCGCCATCTCTCACGGGAGTATGGCGCTGATCAAGGTATAACTCCGACGCTTAACTAAACCTATTTTAAATTCTGTATTTGGTTACTTCGCCCGCGGATGTGCGGCTTTGTAGGCCTTCGCCAGTTGCTGTGCATCCACCTGCGTATAAAGCTGCGTGGTCGAGAGCGAACTGTGGCCCAATAATTCCTGCAAACTCCGTAAATCCGCACCCGATGCCAGCAGATGCGTGGCAAAACTATGGCGCAGCGCATGCGGCGTGACGCTGTCGGGCAAATTCAACTGGCGGCGCAACTGGCGCAAATTTCTTTGCGCGACGGCAGGATTTAATTTCTCGCCGCGCGATCCCACGAAAATCGGTTCTTTGGGTTTTGCGGCGTAGGGGCAGGATTCCAGATAGGCATCCAGCGCCTCGCGGATGATGGGCAGCAGCGGCACATTGCGCTGCTTGTTGCCTTTGCCGGTAACGGTCACACGGTCTTTTTGCGCAAGGTCGGCATGGGTCAGCGCAAGCGCCTCGCTGATACGCAGGCCCGCGCCGTACAACAACGTAAATAATGCCTGATCACGTTTCCCGATCCAGTCTTCCTGCGGCACATTTTTGGACAGCGTGACGATATCCTGCGCCTCAACCTCTGTCACCGGCCGCGGCAGGCGGCGCGAGGTCTTGGGTAATTTTAGTAATTCAATAGCGTTGTTATGAAGCTGGCCGGAACGGTCGAGCCAACGGAAGAAATTACGGATACCGGCTACCGCCCGCGCCCGCGATGCAGCCTGCCGGTCTTCGGCGGCGTTATTGGCTAACCAGCTACGGAAGTCGGCGAGCGTCAAACTCGACAACATGGCCAGATTGATCTGCCGCCCGCGATGGTCGTTCAGGAACTGGAACAGGTTACGGATATCGAACTGATAGGAGTCGATGGTATGCGCCGATGCGCGTTTTTCATACCGCAGCCAGCTTTGCCATTTTGCCACCGCGTCGATGACATCCTCGGCCCAAGGTAAATCAACAATATTTTTAGCAGAGGACAAATTTATACCCCTTTACGTCATCCCCGCGAAGGCGGGGATCCAGTCAGCGGCTCGGCGGGATATAACGTCAACCCAGGCCCTTACTGAACATCTGACTGGGTTCCGGATAAATTTTTCTACGCTATCGCTCCGAAAAATTTTCCGGAATGACGTATTTTTTATTACGCACGTGTCTTTAACGGCTGAACCTTGCCGTCGCCGGGCAGGATTTTCTGGCCTGTCTTCTGCCAATCGACGACAAACTGCGCCAAGCCTTTCTCGGTCAACGGATGCGTAAACAGCTGGCGGATGACATTGGGCGGGATGGTCGCGACATGCGCGCCGAGTTTCGCCGCCTCGACCACATGCATCGGGTGGCGGACAGACGCCACCAGAACTTCGGTCTTGAATTGCGGATAGGCGCGATAAATTTCGCAAATGTCGGCGATCAGCGCCATGCCGTTTTCGCCGATGTCGTCCAAACGACCGACGAAAGGCGATACGAAGGTTGCGCCCGCCTTGGCAGCCAGAATTGCCTGCGCCGCCGAGAAGCACAGCGTTACGTTCACCATCGTGCCCTGCTGCGATAAGGTTTTACAGACTTTCAGGCCCGCCGGAGTCAGCGGAACTTTCACGGCAATGTTCTTGGCGATTTTGGAAAGATAAAGCCCTTCCTGCATCATGGTATCGAAATCGGTAGCGGCCACTTCGGCGCTCACGGGACCGGAAACGACGGCGCAGATATCCTTGATCAGGTCGATAAAATTGCTGTGGCCCGATTTGGCGACCAGCGACGGGTTGGTCGTCACGCCGTCCAGAAGGCCGGTCGCGGCAAGGTCTTTAATCTCGTTCAGATCGGCGGTATCAACAAAGAACTTCACGTTTGTCTCCTTTGGTGGATTATAGTTATACGTCATTCCCGTGTAAGCGGGAACCCAGACGTTCTATCCTCTGGAATCGACCGAATGCATTCATACCAAATGACCCCGCAGAAACAAACCATACTGGCGGCCCCTGCAGAAACGCCCTCTGGATCCCCGCTTTCGCGGGGATGACGTTATGTTATTGTAACCTATGAGCCATCCTACCGCCCTGCGCGTTTTGCTGCCTTTGCCGCTGGCGGAGGCCTATGATTACCTGTCTTTGGCGGGCGAGAACCTGAAACCCGGCACGATTGTCGAGGTTCCGTTCGGTCCCAAGCAAATGGTCGGCGTGGTGTGGGGCTCGGGCCCCAGCAGCGTTCCTGCCGCCAAGCTGAAATCCATTACCGGCACGCCCGACCTGCCGCCCCTGCCCGATGTCAGCCGCGCTTTCGTCGATTGGGTGGCGAATTATACGGTGACGCCATCGGGGGCAGTCCTGAAAATGGTTCTCGGCAACCTGAAACGGGTTGCGCCGAAAAAAAACGACAATTTTTCGCTACCGGCGCCCGATCCCGACCATCATCAGCCGGAACTGACGCCGGATCAGAAAAAAGCCGCCGCGAACCTGATTAAAAAAGTTCAGGCGGAAAAATATTCGGTAACGCTGCTGGACGGCGTTACCGGCTACGGCAAGACCGAGGTTTTCTGCGAGGCAATTGCCGAATGTTTGCGCCAAGGCAAGCAGGCTTTGGTGCTGCTGCCGGAAATCGCCATGACGGCGGCTCTGATCGACCGCTTCGCCGCGCGTTTCGGCATCCAGCCGACGCAATGGCATTCGGAACTGACCGAAAAGCAGCGGCGGTTGAACTGGCATTCGATCATGCTGGGCGAGGCCAAATTTATTCTCGGGGCGCGGTCGGCGCTGTTCCTCGCTTATCCCGATCTGGGCCTGATTGTCGTCGATGAAGAACATGAAGCCGCTTACAAGCAGGAAGACGGCGTGATTTATCATGGGCGCGATATGGCGGTGGTGCGCGGGCATCTCGGCGATATTCCGGTAATCCTTTCCAGCGCCACGCCGTCGCTCGAAACCATTTTCAATGTGCAGCAGAAGAAATACGACCATGTCGTGCTGCATGAACGCTTCGGCAAGGCGGCGATGCCGAAGATCGAACTTATCGATCTTCGCAAATATAAAATGAGCGCGTAGAATTTTATCATCCCGCCCCTGCTCGAAGCTTTGAAGAAAACCATCGGCGAGAAACAACAGGCGATGCTGTTCCTGAACCGGCGCGGTTACGCGCCGCTGACCTTGTGCCGCGCCTGCGGTCACCGGCTGCAATGCCCCAACTGCACCAGCTGGATGATCGAGCACAAACAATCCGGCCGACTGCATTGCCATCATTGCGATTATTCGATGCGCCTGCCGGACAAATGTCCGTCCTGCGGCGTCGAAGGCCGCCTGGCTGCGTGCGGGCCGGGCGTCGAGCGCGTGGCGGAAGAAATCAAGGCGAAGATGCCCGATGTGCGCTTCGCCATCATGGCCAGCGATACGCTGGATGGGCCGAAAGCGGCGCAGGCGCTCGTCAACCAGATGACCAACCAAGAACTCGATCTTTTGATCGGCACGCAGATCATGGCGAAGGGCTACCACTTCCCGCGCCTTACCCTGGTCGGCGTTGTGGATGCCGATCTCGGGCTTGCCGGCGGCGATCCGCGCGCAGCGGAACGGACTTTCCAGTTGCTGCAACAGGTCTCGGGCCGCAGCGGGCGCGGGCAAGATCCGGGGCGCGTTTTGCTCCAGACAACCGCTCCCGATCACCCTGTCATGAAAGCCATTCTGAAAGGCGACCGTGATTCGTTCATGGCCGCGGAATTGAAGGAACGGGAGGCCTACCATCTGCCCCCCGCATGGCGACTCGCCAGCGTTACGGTCTCGGGGGCCGATGCCAAGGAGGTTCTCCGGCTGGCCGACCATCTGGCCGCCAATGCCCCCCAAGACCCCAAATTGCGGGTTTTAGGCCCTGCTCCGGCCCCTTTTGCCATGCTCAGGGGGCGTTACCGGCATCGCCTGCTGATACAGGCCCCCCGCAACATCAACCTATCAGCGGTTGTCCGGCAATGGCTGGGCGCCATTAAAATCCCACGGTCCTTGCGGATTCTCGTCGATATCGATCCCTTCAGTTTTCTTTAAGCCTGTTTTGACCCCCGCCTTGCACGTGAGGGTTGCAGAACTTTGGTATGGTTAAAATCCCATATTATCCAATAGGGGTTACTACCTACCAATAACGAATAACCTGAATTACTTTCATGATTTTTCAGGCAAAAATCCGGTTGATTTGTTTTTTTGCTTTCATGGTTTGCGGGTAAGGTGGTGGTAAGAAATGACGATTAAACAGAAAAGTGTTGAACATAAAAAATAAGGAACTGAGTCGTGTTGGTTGAACTTTCGCCTGTAACATATCTGGCCCTGTGTGGTTTGGTGCGCGATGCGCTGATGAACCCCACCGATGCCACACCGCTGCTGAACAAGGTTGCGAAGGAACTCGCCGACGCTACGGCTGGCGGCATGATCCCTTCCGAACTTGCCGAACAGCCCGAACGTCTCGCCGCCCTTCGCCGCGGCGGCTTTGCAGGCAACTAAACCTTCAAATGCCGGAACGGGAAATAGCGTGCCCTGACGCTGCCATGACGGCCCAATAACACCGATAAAATGTAGAATACGCCGATAACCAGAACGATCGAAGGGCCGGACGGCACTTTGAACGCGTAAGCCAATCCTATCCCCAGCACCGATGAAATCATCGCGATCACGACGGCCGCCAGCATCAGGCCGGACAGGCGCCGCGTCCAGAACTGCGCCGTCACCGCCGGAATAAGCAAAAGCCCCGAGGCCATCAATGTTCCAAGGGTGCGGTACCCTTCCACCATGTTCAGGACCACCAACAGCATGAACAGCACATGATAAAACCCGCCGCGACCGCGCACGGCTTTCATGAAATTGGGATCGAAGGATTCCACCACCAGCGGCCTGTAGATAACCGCCAGCAGCACCAGCGTCAGGCTCGTTACCGCGGCCATAATCTCGAGTGCACGGTTATCGATCGATCGGGCGTCGCCGAATAAAATATCTTCGAGATCCTGCGCCGAGCCATGCAACGCAAGCATCATGATGCCGACTGCCACTGCCAATAAATAGAAAGTCACCATGCTTGCGTCTTCGCGCAGCGCCGTGAAACGCGTCGCCAGACCTGCAATCAGCGCGACCACCAGCCCGGCAATCAAGCCGCCCAGACTCATGGCCGGCATCGACAGGCCCGCAAGAATAAATCCTGCCGCCGTACCGGGCAGAATCGCATGCGCGATCACATCGCCCATCAGGCTCATGCGGCGCAGAACCAGCATGACGCCGAGCGGTGCGCCACTAAGCGAAATAAGAATAGCGC
>JAATFY010000185.1 GCA_015654915.1 Rhodospirillales bacterium | reverse complement strand
TGCTTTTGCGCGTTATCGCATTGTCGATCCGCTGCTGTTCTTTCAGCGCCTGCGCGACGAGCGCATCGCCACCGACCGGCTCGGCAGCCTGTTGAACGCCTCGCTGCGCAGCGTGTTCGGCACCATCAAGATGGCCGATGTGCTGTCGCCCGCGCGCGACGACGTGATGGCCAAGATCCGCGGCGAGGTCAACGCGCAGGTCAAGGATCCCGGCATCGAGATCGTCGATGTCCGCATCCGCCGCACCGATCTGCCGCAAAAGACCAGCGCCGCCGTGTTTGCGCGCATGAGCTCGCAGCGCGCGCAGGAAGCTGCGCAAATCCGCGCCACCGGTCAGCAGCAGGCCGTACAAATCGCCGCCGATGCCGACCGGCAGGCCACGGTGATTCTGGCTACGGCGCAAGGCGAAGCCGAAAAAACCAAGGGCGAAGGCGACCGCAAGGCGCTTGAGATCATGGAAGAAGCGACCGGCAAAGACCCGCAATTCTTCGCTTTCTGGCGCTCCCTGACCGCCTACCGGAACGCCCTGAAGCCTGACAACACGGTTTATGTCTTGAGTCCGGACAGCGAGTTCTTTAAGTATTTTGGGGCGCCAAAATAGGTCAGGACCGGTACGATGCGTCTCACCGACACACAGAGAATTAGCCTCACCATTCTTGTCGCTTCGCTCGGCTACTTTGTCGACCTGTTCGACATGCAGCTTTTTGCCATGCTGCGCGTCAGCAGCCTGAAGTCGCTCGGGCTCGACGCCGATCAAATCACTATTGTTGGGGCGCATCTTCTGAACTGGCAGATGGGCGGCATGCTGATTGGCGGCATTCTGTGGGGCATGCTTGGCGATAAAAAAGGCCGGGTCTATGTCCTATTCGGCACGATCCTTCTCTATTCCATCGGCAATATCGCCAACGCTTTTGTGACAACGGTTCCGGCCTACGCCGCCGCGCGGTTTTTTACCGGCCTCGGTCTGGCGGGCGAGGTAGGCGCGGGCGTAACGCTTCTTAGTGAACTTCTGCCCACGGCAAAGCGCGGTTACGCCACGACCATCATGATCGCTTGCGGCTGCTTCGGCCCCATCGCTGCCGCCTATATGGCCGATATCCTCGACTGGCGCACAGCTTATATCGGCGGGGGCGTTTTGGGACTCTTGCTTCTTACCTTGCGCGTATCCGTGCGCGAATCCGGAATGTTCAACGCCACCAGGGAACAATCCGTCGCCCTTGGAAAATTCCGGATGTTCTTCACCAACCGCAAGCGATTCCTGCGCTATATCTACTGCATTGCTATCGCCCTGCCGATATGGTTTCTGGTTGGAAGCATCGTCATATTCGCGCCGGAGGTCGGAACGGCCCTCGGCACGACTTCTCCCCTGAAAGTTTCCAATTCCGTCGTCAGCTATTCGATCGGCTTAACGCTCGGCGGCTTTATCAGCGGTTTGCTCAGCCAGGTTGTCAAAAGCCGGAAGAAAGTTATCGGCGCGTTCATGCTCGGCCTTGCCGTAGGTGTCGCCGTGATTCTGAACGCGCACGGAATTTCAGCTCCCGCGTTTTATGGACTTATATTGGTCAGCGGAATTTTTCTAGGTTACTGGGCCTTGTTCCTGACGACGACCGCCGAGCAATTCGGCACCAATCTTCGCGCCACGGCGACATCGACGGCATCCAACTTCGTTCGCGGTTCGCTTATTCTCAATACCGTTATCATAACCGGCCTGAAACCGGCCTACGGCTTCATTACCAGCGTGCAAATCGATGCGGTGTTGTGTTTTGTTATTGCGGCGCTGGCGCTATGGAAGCTGCCCGAAACATTCGGCCGCGATATGGATTTCGTCGAGCGGTAAGCTAGCCGGGCCGATGCATTCTGCCGCCTGTCATAGGCTCCGGAACGCCCGTGGTACCGGGAACGCTTAACGGCAGCCCCAGTTGCGAGCGCACGGCAAGATAAGCGAAGGCTTCCGCCTCCAGCCCGTCGCCGCTCCAGCCCAGATCATCGACCGGACTGACCTGAATACCCGCCAGATCGCGTATCCAGCGCATCAGCGTGTTGTTCAACCGTCCGCCGCCCGTCACATAGAGGTGCTTCGGTTTCTCCGGCATGAAAGCGAGGCCCGCCGCCACGGCGCGCGCCGTAATCATGGTCAGGGTCGCCGCACCATCAGCCGGTTTGAGATCGTCCGGCATCAAATTCTTGAAGGCGTCGCGGTCCATCGATTTCGGCGGCTTCTTTTTGAAGAACGGATTGGCCAAAACCTTATCGACGACGGCAACGTTGGGACGGCCCGCAGCCGCCAGCAGACCGTCTTCATCATAAGCGTCCCCGGTGTGGCGCAAAATCCAGTCGTCGCTCAGCGCGTTGCCCGGACCGACATCATAAGCGAGAATTTCATTATCTTCCTCGCCGCCGATCCAGCTGATGTTCGACACGCCGCCGATATTCAGGATGGCGACCGGCTTCGGCAGCTTCGCCGCCAATGCGCGGTGATAAAGCGGAACTAACGGTGCACCGTTACCACCCGCCTTTACGTCGGCCGAGCGGAAATCGTTTATAACGGGTATGCCGGTCATGCGCGCCAGCAAGGCTCCATCGCCAATCTGAATCGTTGCCCGCTTTTGCGGCTGGTGCCAGATTGTCTGCCCATGAAACCCGATCAGATCGACATTGGCAGCCAGCCCGTTCACCTGCTGCAAAAACTTTCCGACGATAGCGGCATGCAGTTCGGTAAGTTCGCGCTCGAAGCCGGCAACTTCGGGATCGTTCACGCCGGCTTTATTGCCGAGATGGGTACGCAGGCGCGCGCGGAACGGATTTTCGTAAGACGTAGGCATAAAGGCCAGAGGGCGGACATAATTGATCCCGTCCGTATCCACCAGAGCGGCGTCGATGCCGTCGATGGACGTGCCGCTCATCAGGCCTATGACGCGAAAAAGTTTTGACTTCATGCCCATTGAAACCTCAGCTACTATCATAGCGCATTCTCCGGTATGGTTCCAGAGATTAGAAAGGTTCTAGAAGTGAACACGTTAAAATCTGATTTATTGCAGCTGTTAACCATACGCGGTCATATTCATCAATGCACCGACCTCGCCGCGCTTGATGCAAAAGCGTCACAAAACATTCTAACGGGCTATATCGGTTTCGATGCCACGGCGGACAGCCTGCATGTCGGCAATCTCGCGGTGATCATGCTTCTGCGCCGTTTGCAGCAAACCGGCCATAAACCGATTGTATTGATGGGCGGCGGCACAACTAAAGTCGGCGACCCGTCAGGCAAAGATGACACACGGCAGTTGCTTTCCGATGCGCAGATCGACGCCAACATCGCCAGCATCAAAACCATTTTTGGGAGTTTTCTTACCTTCGGCTCCGGCGCCCGCGATGCAGCTATGGTTAACAATGCCGACTGGCTGGACACCCTTGGCTATATTCCGTTCCTGCGCGAAGTCGGCAAACATTTCACGATCAACCGCATGCTGACATTCGACTCCGTCAAATTGCGGCTGGAGCGCGAGCAGCCCCTTACCTTCCTCGAATTCAATTACATGATCATGCAGGGTTACGACTTTGTCGAATTGAACAAACGATATGGCTGTACATTGCAAATGGGCGGCTCGGATCAATGGGGCAATATCGTCAACGGCGTCGAGCTTGGCCGCCGCATGCGTGATCTTGAACTGTTTGGTTTGACGACACCGCTGATCACGACGGCGTCCGGCGGCAAGATGGGAAAAACTGCGACAGGCGCCGTATGGCTGAAACAGGAACGCCTCAAACCGTACGATTACTGGCAATTCTGGCGCAACACCGAAGACGCCGACGTCGGGCGCTTCCTGAAACTGTTTACCGACCTGCCGATGGAAGAAATCGCGCGGCTGGAAAAACTGAAGGATGCCGAGATCAACGAAGCCAAGAAAATTCTGGCGGATGAAGCGACAAAGCTCGCGCATGGCGATGCGGCAGCCAAAGCGGCAGCCGACACGGCCCATGAAACATTCGAGGGCGGCAGCGGCAAAGGCAGCAATCTACCCGTGCACGAATTCAATCGGGGCACGTCGCCGGCTATCATCGATATTATTGTCAGCCTCGGTTTTGCCGCGTCCAAGGGCGAAGCCAAGCGGCTGATTGAACAAGGCGGGTTAAAATTAAACGATCAATCCGTAACTTCCCTCGCCGCCGTCATTACACCGAAGGACCTCGACGCGAGCGGCGTGGCGCGCCTTAGCGTCGGCAAGAAACGCCACGCGCTGGTCAAAGCTGTTTGATCACTGATTGAAATTGGTCGTCGCGGCCGGTTGTGGCTCGGGCTTCGGATTATCACTCGCCGTATCATCGGAGTCATCCCCGCCGAAAAATATATTCCGCAGGAAACCCGGCGTCAGCAAGGACACCGGATTGACGCTGACATTCGGGTTCGAAAGATCGCCGGTAATCGTATAAGCCACGGCCAGAACGCCGCCACCGTTTCCGCCCGTCAGTATGTCGCCGATCAACGGGATAGAGCCAAGCACACGGTTCACCATGCTGAAAGGGACCAGGGTGCCACGGAGGTTCGAAGCACCCGAATTCATATCGACCTTGCCTTCGATATTCATGCCGACCGAAGTTCCCGCGACGCGAATGTCAATAAGCTCGATACCGTCGCCTTCCCAGCGGAACTTGCCGGTCAAACGGTCGAAATCCGCGCTGTTGGTCAGAAGGCCGGCAAAACCGAACGGCGATGTGGCGTTCAGCAGTACCGCAAGGACCGGTAAATTTCTGACGGTGAATTGACCGATTTTAGCGTCCCCCTCGATCACCCGGGGATTATCGACGGTGCTGGCGCCACGAATTTCCACCTTGCCGCCGCTGACCGTATCCGTAAACCCCATGCCCTTAAGCGCCTTGCCGAAATCGTCGCAGGTAATGGCAAAAACGCGATGGCCGTCCTCCTTCGAAACCAAGTCGACATCCAGTTGATGATTGCCGTCCGCCTGCCCGTGCAACCCGATCTGGTTCCATCCCAGAGGATCGCGAATGGCATAACCCGAAACATTCGCGATAAAGCCGGTGTCGCTGGTATATAGCTTGCCAATTTTGATGTGATATTCCTTCGGACGCGGATCGGTATGTGCAGGTTCCTTGTCGCCCTTCAGGCCGCTGACATCCAAAGAGTTGCCCTGCGCCTCGAAGCGCAACGTATGCTTGTCGTCGCCGGATTGCGAAAAATGAAGGGCGGCGTTCGTGCGGCCTATCACCATTGGGTTCAGGTTCAGCGACAAAAGCTGTCCGTCTCCCGTAATCACCGCGTTGCCTTTGATATCGATCTGGGATCCCGACAAATCGACCGAGGTAACGCTGATATCCTTGCCCTCCGGCATTTCGGCGGCGAATTTTAATAATGCCGCAGCGTTCGAAGGCTTTTTCCAGTTCAACTGATCGACGTGGATTTCCGCCGCCGTCAAATCGAGCTTTCCCGATACCAATGTTTTTTCCTTATCCTGCTGGATAAGATCGACAGACACCGGCACCGGCCCTCGCGTGCCTTTCAAGGCGGCAATGCCCAACAGATTCCATTGGTCGTCACTGATAGTTCCGGTAACCGTGGCCTTACGGAGCGGCTTGTTGTTTTCATCGAAATTCTGCTGCCATGAAATCTGGAACGGCACTCTATTGAGCGCCGCAAGCCCTTTCAGCACAAAGCCCTGTTTGTCGAGACCGAGCACCAGATTACCTTGCGTAATACCGATGCCTTTTACCAGCCGGGACGAGGCCATATTGGCGAGATTGGCATTGGCTTTAACATCGACGTCCTTCATTAAAAGCGTTTTCAGCATGGGAAAGCGCAACTCGACCGTTCCCTCAAGCTGGCCACTGACATCATCCGGCGACAAGCCGACGGCTTTGGCGTAACCGAGGCGCGGCACGTCGATCAATCTCAGAACGTCGGAGATCGGGCCGGAAAGCTTCAGGGGAATATCGATATTCTGGACATCCTTATCAAGTTCGGTCATCTGGATAGTGAAGGGCGAAAGTCTGAGATCGCCGGTGCCGCCGCCCGAAATCTGTACCGCCATTTGTGTA
>JAATFY010000213.1 GCA_015654915.1 Rhodospirillales bacterium | reverse complement strand
CAGGAGCGGGCGCGCGTGTTAAAAGATTTTGGTTTGCACGGCATTGCCGGCTGTCAACCGCTCGCCATCGATGAAAGCCGGCTATCGGCGGCAGCCCGGGAAGAAATATCGGTGAAACGCATACGCTACGGCCAGCATAATGAGTTGTAATCACCACCCCAGCTTCTTGCGCGGGTCGTAGGTATTTTTCTTCGCCCATTTTTCCATGAATTCGGCAAGGTCGTCGGGCACCGTGTCGGGCATAACGATTTTCAGTTTCACGAACATATCGCCCTGTTTATCCTTGCCGAGCGGGATGCCTTTGCCTTTCAGGCGCAGCACCGTGCCGGAACTGGCGCCCGCCGCGACTTTCACCGAAACATGGCCGTCGAGCGTCGGCACTTTTATGTTCGCGCCGAGAATGGCTTCCGGCAGACTGACGGGAACTTCCAGGTTGATATCGTTGTCCTTACGCGTGAAGTAGGGATGCGGCTCGACATGGATTTCGATGATCGCATCGCCTGTGCCGCCGGCACCTTCTTCGCCCTGTCCGCGCAGGCGCAATTTATGCCCTTCGTCAGTGCCGGGAGGAACGGTGACGTCGATGGTTTTGCCGCTCGCCAGAGTCACGCGCCGTTTACCGCCGAGCGCCGCTTCGACAAAAGGCACCGCAAGAGCATAGGTGACATCGCCGCCGCGCATGTTGGCGGATTTATGCCGTCCGCGTTGCTGGCCCATGAATTCCGCAAAAATCTCGTCGAAACCTCCCGATGCGAACGGGTCGCCACCCATGCCGCCGCTACTCGACCGCGGCCGGCTGCGCCAACCGCCGCCACCAAACGGATCGGCGCCCGCGCCGGCAAAGCCACGTTCGTTGCCTTGGGCATCGACCTCGCCGCGATCGAAACGCGCGCGCTTGGCCGGATCGGACAAGAGGTCGTAGGCCGCCGTGACTTCCTTGAATTTCTGTTCGATATCCTTGCGCCCGGGATTGACGTCGGGATGCAGTTTTTTTGCCAGCTTGCGATAGGCGCTTTTGATGGCGGCCGCGTCAGCCGATTTCTCGACACCGAGAATTTGGTAGGGATCGCGCATTCAAATAACTCCGGGCGTCATCCCGTAAAAACGGGTATGACGCCGGAGAGTATATGATTACTGAACGATCTTCCAGCTTCCATCGGGCTGCTGGCAGGCCTTGCCGTAGCCCTGCTGCTGCTTGCCGCCGACGACGATGGTCTGCTGGAACTCGCGGCAATAAGCGCCGCTCTGGTCGTAGCCGTCGCGGGTCGGAGTGATCGTGCCGGAGTTGCCGTTTTGTGGATTATTCCAGGTAATCTGCTGGCCGACAGGGGCCGTATAGGCGCGCTGTTCGGCTTTACGCTCGCGGGCGCGGTCCTGATCGTCAATGACACCGCCAAGTTGGTTGCCCGCGAAGCCGCCGATCAAGACGCCGAGCAGGGTACCGCCTGCGCTGCCATGACCAAGCGAACTTCCGATCAGGCCGCCTGCGGCAGCGCCGCCCGCAGTGCCGAGCGTTTCACCGCCGCCCCAGTTGTCGGTCTGGCATGCGGCCAAAAGAAGCGAGGCTGCGAGAAGGGCGATAACAGGCTTGCGAATCATTGTTAACCTCATGGTTGACGGTGGAATCCGGCCTTCCGGCGCGGTAAACTCTTGCTGTAAAAACTTACTCTAAAGACTAATCTTGGCGCAACTATGACAAGGTAGTTGTTGGAGTAATTATCTATAAGGTAGAGCCAAACGTGTTCCTCCCCCCTTGCGGGGGAGGTTAGGTGGGGGGTGCATAAGGCTTTTTTGTACCCCTCCCCTGACCCCTCCCGCAAGGGGAGGGGAACCTCACTATTCTTGCAGCAAGGTTGTTAGCAACTATGACGGAAAACACCGATTTCACCCCTCCCGCCGACCCTTGGACGCTGTTCCGGGAATGGTATGCGCTGGCCGAAAAGCAGGAGCCGAGCGACCCCAACGCCATGTCGTTGGCGACGCTGGGGGAAGGGGAGATGCCTTCGGCGCGTATCGTGCTGCTGAAAAATTTCGACGAAAAAGGTTTTGTCTTTTTTACTAACCGGCAAAGCCGGAAAGGCGGCCAGTTATCATCGCATCCCAAAGCCGCGCTATGTCTGCACTGGAAATCCTTGCACCGGCAAATTCGCGCCGAAGGAATTATCACGTCGGTCGACGAGGCGGAGTCCGACGCCTATCACGCGTCGCGCCCGCGCGGCAGCCAGATCGGCGCATGGGCCTCGCAGCAGTCGCAGCCCCTGAAAGACCGCGCCGCGCTGGAGCGGCGCGCCGCAGAATTGGAAAAGCAATATGAAGGCAAGACAATCCCGCGCCCCCCGCATTGGGGCGGTTACCGGTTGACACCTTTATTAATCGAGTTCTGGCAAGAACGACCGTTCCGTTTGCACGACCGTATCGTGTATCAGCGCCGCGGCGACAAAGACGCATGGACCATCGAAAGGCTTTACCCATGACCCTCACCCGCCTCGCATGCGCTCAGCGCCCAGGCCGGCTTGACCGGCCTCGATTTGCCGCACT
>JAATFY010000070.1 GCA_015654915.1 Rhodospirillales bacterium | reverse complement strand
TCATAGCGGCACAAGCCCAGCAACGACGCAGCATAATTTACCGGCCACGGCGAAGTTTCGCAGAACATCGACTCATGCAACGGCATAAGCTGGTCGTTGATTTTCTGCGCGGTCGCCAGATCGCCCTTTTTCCATGCCGCGTGCAATTGCGCGCACAAAGCCGGTGCGATGTTGGATGTCACCGAAATGCAGCCATGGCCGCCTTCCGCCAGAAACGGCAGCACGAACGGATCGTCGCCGGTCATCTGCCGGAAATTCGTCCCACAAGCGGCGCGGGTGCGAACGGGGCGCGTGATATCGCCGCTGGAATCCTTCACGCCGATAATGCGCGGCAACTCGGCAAGCCGAGCCATGGTGGCGACGCTCATATCCACGACGCTGCGGCCCGGGATATTGTAGATAAAGATCGGCAGGCCGGTCGCATCGTGGATGGCTTTGTAATGCTGATAAAGCCCTTCTTGTGTCGGCTTGTTGTAATAGGGCACGACATGCAGCGCGGCATCGGCGCCCGCTTTTTCGGCATGACGCGTCAGGCTGATGGCTTCGGCGGTGGAGTTCGAGCCGCATCCGGCGATGACCGGCACCTTGCCCATGGCGACTTCGATGCACAGTTGGGTAACGCGCTGGTCTTCCTCATGAGTCATGGTCGGCGATTCGTCGGTCGTGCCGCAGGGAATGACGCCGTTCGTGCCCTGATCGATCTGCCACTGCACGAAATCCTGAAAACGCTTTTCGTCCAGCTTGCCGTCCGCAAAAGGCGTAATAAGGGCTGTCATCGAGCCGTGAAAGAGGGAGGTCTGGGGTCTGGGGTCAGGGGTCGGCATTTGATGATAACCTTTTTTCCAGTTTGGAATGTAATCCGTTTAACATCCGGCCTATGCAGGCAATATCGTCCAATAATAGCTGTAATTGTTGAGATGATAAATAGCCAAGTTTCTCGCCAATTATAAGCTGGGTCTCAAGTTCCGCAGCCGATCCATAGGCAATATTGATAAAACGCATAAAATCCTTGGTGCTGTTCTTGGTATGACCTTCGGCAATGTTAGATGGGGTAGAAATACTTGCGCGACGAATCTGGCTTGTAAGGGTATAAAGTTCTTCTGTGGGAAATAATTTTGTTGACGAATAAACGGCGATCACCAGTTCTATCGATTTTTGCCACACTTCCAAATCTCTATAACTTTTTATTCCCATCTTCTCCGACCCCTGATCCCCGATCCCTAGTCTCTCAACAGGTCGTTCACCGAGGTTTTGGCGCGGGTTTGTTGATCGACGCGTTTGACGATAACGACGCAGGCCAGCGACGGGCCTGCCTGCCCGTTCGGCAACGGCTTGCCCGGCAAAGCGCCCGGCACCACCACCGAATAAGCCGGAACGCGGCCCATGAAAATTTCGCCCGAAGCGCGGTCGATAATTTTGGTCGAGGCGCTGATGAAAACCCCCATCGACAAAACCGAACCTTCTTCGACGATCACGCCTTCGGCGACTTCGGAACGCGCGCCGATAAAACAATTGTCTTCGATGATCGTCGGATTGGCCTGCAACGGCTCCAGAACGCCGCCGAGGCCGACGCCGCCGGAGATATGGCAGTTGCGGCCCACTTGAGCGCACGAACCGACGGTCGCCCAGGTATCGATCATCGTGCCCTCGCCGACATAGGCGCCGACATTAACGAAACACGGCATGAGCACGACTTTCGGCGCAATATAGGCCGAACGGCGCACGACGCAATTCGGTACGGCGCGGAATCCGGCCTCCACGAAATGGGCGCCGTCCCAATTATTGAATTTGGAGGGCACCTTGTCCCACCAGCAAGCGCCATCGGGACCATTGCCCATGAGCGTAGAGTCATTCAGCCGGAACGACAGCAGCACGGCTTTCTTGAGCCACTGATGCACTTCCCATTTGCCGCCGACTTTCTCGGCGACGCGATAACGGCCAACGTCGAGGCCATCCAGCACTTTCTGGACGGCATCGCGCACAGGCCCTTCGGTTTCCGCCGAGATGCCGGTGCGCTGTTCCCACGCCTGGTCGATTATCGATGCGAGATTTTGTTCCGACATTTTACGCCTTCAGTTACGCGCATGCGAAATGTGGAAATGCTCGATGCCTTCCGCCTTCGACAGCGTGCGGCTGAGCTTGACCAGCGACGAACTTTTGTCGCGGCCCAGCGATACGGCAACAAAGCGCCATTCGGGAAGCCCGTCGCGCTCGGAAATCGAGAAAGATCCCTTGGCTATTTCGTAGCCGCGATCATGGATCAGCCGGTTCAG
>JAATFY010000183.1 GCA_015654915.1 Rhodospirillales bacterium | reverse complement strand
TCGTGCCGGTTGCCTTCGTGTCGGAACATTCGGAAACGCTGGTCGAGATCGATATCGAATACCGGCATCTTGCCGCGACATCCGGCGTGCCGTTTTACGCCTGTGTGCCGACCGTCAGCACGGCCCCCGAATTCATCGCAGGCCTTGCCAATCTGGTGCGCAAAGCGCTCGGCGATAAACGCGATTGCATTTCCAGCGAAGGCGGGCGAATTTGCCCCAAGGAATTCAAAGGCTGCTGTCAGGAGCAAACATGACGTATGAATGGATCAAGGCCCTGCATATTATTTCCGTGATCGCCTGGATGGCAGGAATGCTGTATCTGCCGCGTTTATTCGTCTATCACGCGAACGCCAAAAAAGGTTCGGAACTCTCCGAAACGCTGAAAATCATGGAACGGCGTTTGTTGCGCCTGATCATAAACCCGGCGATGATTTTGTCTTTCGTCTTTGGGATTTGGATGCTGGTGCTCAATCCCGATTTGCTGAAGCAGGGCTTCATGCATGTCAAGCTGGCGCTAGTGGTTCTGATGATGGGGGCGCATGGCATGCTGGCGCGGTACCGCCGCTATTTCGCCGCCGATAAGAACCGCCATACGGCAAAGTTTTACCGCATTCTCAACGAAGTGCCGACGCTCCTGATGATCGGTATCGTCATCATGATTATCGTCAGGCCACAATGGTAAGCGGAATTATTTGGTAAGGGCGGCCGCCAGAACTTTCGCGCCGGTCGGACGCGAAGGTGCCGTTGCGGAATCCGCAGCCGCAGCCGCAGGCGACAGGGCGTCGCTGACGGCATCGGTAGCGGCGCTAACCTGGCCCGCCACATAATGCGTTACGGCGGGCGGAACCCTGTTCTTGATAACGGTGACGCCGACATCGGCGTCCAGACTGCCGCCGCCGCCGCGCACGATTAAATTGATGCCGAATAGCGGCTTCTCGCTTTTCAGATGGGGCTCTCCGTAATTGAGCGCGGCGGAACCGGCCGCGCCGTCATTCGTAAAATCGGAATGGCCGCGCGGGTCGAATGTGTTTGCAATGCGGGTATTGGCGTCAGTCATTGAAACGGACGATGGTATGTCCAGACTTACCGTGTGAAGGGAAGCGGTTTTTGCCGCGGCTGTCGCTTCCCGCAAATGATGATATGATTTCCGTGAGGCCATAGCGGGTCTTTCAAAAACCTGCGTAAATATGCGGTTATTCTATCGGTCGCAGCCTAAACAAACCTTAATGCGGCGCTCATCATAAATTAACCATAAATATCCTTGAAATTGAGGGTCTTCAACTTCCGGTTGGGCGTTTGTTTTCAAACGCCGCGCGTTTTGTTGACTTGGAAGCGGAAATCCATTAGATAATGCTTAACCCCGATGCGATAGTTTATTCATCGTAGACATTTCCTCCTCGCACCGGAACCCCACCACCAAGCGCAAAAAACCGTCTGCACATAAGCAGCATTTCCCGCGCTTAACATCCAAGCATCGAAAAAGGTCTCCATGAATTTACGCGAATTGAAGAGCAAGACACCCGCCGAACTTCTGGCTTTTGCCGAAGAATTGCAGATCGAAGGCGCCGGCGCGATGCGCAAGCAGGATATGCTGTTTGCCATCCTGAAAACGCTCGGCCTGCAGCCCGATAAAACCATCTACGGCGACGGCGTTCTGGAAGTGCTGCCGGACGGCTTCGGCTTTCTGCGCTCGCCGGAAGCGAACTATCTGCCGGGCCCCGATGACATTTACGTTTCACCGAGCCAGGTGCGGAAATTCAACCTGCGCACCGGCGACACCGTGGAAGGCGAAATCCGCGCGCCGAAAGAAGGCGAACGCTATTTCGCGCTGCTGAAGGTCAACAGCATCAATTTCGAAGACCCCGAAAAAGCGCGTCACCGCATCACCTTCGACAATCTGACGCCGCTTTATCCGGACGAGCATCTCAAGCTCGAGATGCCCGACCCGACCAAGAAGGAATACACCACCCGCATCATCGATCTGATCTGCCCGCTCGGCAAAGGCCAGCGAGGCCTGATCGTGGCCCCGCCGCGCACCGGCAAGACCGTGATGATGCAGAATATCGCGCATGCCATCACGACCAATCATCCCGAAGTTTACCTGATCGTTCTTTTGATCGACGAACGTCCGGAAGAAGTCACGGACATGGCGCGTTCGGTCAAGGGCGAGGTTATCAGCTCGACCTTCGATGAACCGGCCAC
>JAATFY010000057.1 GCA_015654915.1 Rhodospirillales bacterium | reverse complement strand
GCGTTGCTGCCGCTGGCGGTTCTATTGCGGCTCTGCTTCGGACGCATGAAAAACCGGCAGGATGCCATCGCTGTTTCCTTCGCCGCAC
Organism: Rhodospirillales bacterium; assembly: GCA_015654915.1. Lineage (GTDB taxonomy): Bacteria > Pseudomonadota > Alphaproteobacteria > UBA9219 > UBA9219 > JAATFY01. Next base: position 5,374 of record JAATFY010000057.1, on the reverse strand, counting down.
GTTATCTATTGTGGGCCGCCGTTATCGCTTATCTGGCATGGCTGGTAATGTTCTGCATTTACCGCTACGCCATTCCGCTCGAGATGCTGACGCCGCTTCTGATCGTTTTCGCCATCGGCATGCTGCCCTTGAAAACCCAGACCCGCGCGCTGGTGGCCGGATTTATTCTGTTGGTGGTCGCCGCCTCGATCCAGCCCGGCAACTGGTACCGGCGCTCCGTCTGGAACGACCGTTATGTCGAAGCCGGAATCCCGCCGCTTGGCGATACGTCGAACCTTATGATCCTGATGGCGGGTTTCGAGCCCTATTCACACATCGTCACACAATTTCCGCCCGAAATTCCCGTCGTCCGTATTCAAAGCAACTTTACCAGCCCCGACCAGAACAAGAGCTTCAACAAGCTTCTGCACGAGCGCGTGGACGCGCATAAAGGCCGTTTCATGCTGCTGATACCGCCGTGGCAGAATGGTTTGGGCAAGGAAGCGCTGGGCTATTTCCATCTGGCGCTGGCGCCGCGGGCTTGCCAAACCGTCACGGATCGTCTTTATGATGACAGGCCGCTGGATTTATGTTCCGTTGTCCGCCCCAAGAACTGAGAAAAAACCGAGTAAAATATGCAAAATATCGCCGTCCTGATCCCCTGCTACAACGAAGAAACCGCCATTCCCAAAGTGGTGGCGGATTTCCGACGCCTGCTGCCGCAGGCCAAAATTTATGTCTATGACAATAACTCGAAAGACCGCACGGTCGAGGTTGCGCGTGCCGCCGGAGCCATCGTGCGCAGCGAGCCGTTACAGGGCAAAGGCAACGTCGTGCGCCGCATGTTCGCCGATATCGAAGCCGATATCTACGTGCTGGTCGACGGCGACGACACCTACGACGCCGCTTCGGCCCCCAAAATGATCGAAGCGCTGCTGAAGGGGCCGCTCGATATGGTCAACGGCGTGCGCGTCACCGATATCGAAAAAGCCTACCGGCCCGGCCACCGCTTCGGCAACTGGATGCTGACCGGCATGGTGGCGTGGACATTTGGCAATCGTTTTACCGACATGTTATCCGGTTATAGGGTCATGTCGCGGCGTTATGTGAAATCCTTTCCGGCCCTGTCGTCGGGTTTCGAGACCGAGACTGAGCTAACCGTCCATGCGCTGGAGCTTCGCATGCCGATGCTTGAGATTTTTACGCCTTACAAAGACCGCCCGCCCGGCTCCGTCAGCAAGCTCAGCACCTTCCGCGACGGCTTCCGCATTTTGTGGACGATCATCGTGCTGGTGAAGGAAGAACGGCCGATGCAGTTTTTCTCGCTGCTGGCCGCGGTTTTCGCGATTATCGCCACGGCGCTGGTGACGCCGATCGTCATCCAGTATGTGCATACCGGCCTCGTGCCGCGCCTACCGACCGCCGTGCTGGCGATGGGTTTGATGATCGTCGGCTTTCTCAGCCTCACTTGCGGCCTTGTGCTCGATACCGTCACGCGCGGGCGGCGCGAGATGAAGCGGATGCGTTACCTGAATATTCCCGCGCCCGATTCCGGCGCCAGCGAATCTTCACAATGAGAAAAATTGCGGAGGCACATCGAGCCACTTTTATCCAGTTCGTCAAATTCGGCATCGTGGGCTTTGCCGGTTTTATTCTCGACAATGCTACGGTCTATCTGGGCATCTACGGATTTGGACTCAGCCGCATCGCGGCGGGATTTCTCTTTTTTCCCGTCGTCGTCACTTTTACCTGGGCAGGCAATCGCCTGTTTACTTTCCGCGAAGCCAAACGCGAAAAAATGGGCCGGCAACTCGTGAAATTTGCCGTCGTCTGCGCCATCGGTCTCGTTTTCAATCGCGGCACTTACAGCCTGCTCGTCAGTACCGTGCCGCTGGCCTATGACTATCCGATACTGGGATTGCTGGCCGGTACGGCAGCGGGTATGTTTTTCAATTTCTTTGTCTCGAAAAAGCTGGTTTTCCGGTGAGAAAAACGGGTTCACTACTCAATCAAGGCCAGCTTTGTCTTGGCCCACCAACTCCCCCAAAGCCCCCTTATTAATGGGACGGTGATAAAGCCCTGATGTCAGAACGGGTGATCCCCGCGCGCTGTATCGGGGATTTAATCGGGCCAGTTCTTTCGAGTCTACCCTCAAACCACCAGCGTAAAGTAGTGCACGTTCATAGGCGTGCTCTCCCAACCCTGCAGCAAGTTGCTGGCGGACAGCGTCTCCTTCTTCCGCGCACGCCAAGTAAAGAACAACGGAAGGCGTAATGCCTCTTTGCTGCGGTATCACAGGCTCCAGAATGCGCCGCGCGACCTCTTTTTCACCGAGACGAAATCCGGCATAAGCCCTTACGTAGCTCATGATAGGATTGTTCAGCACATCTTGTGACAGCTGATCAACCAACTGCCTAAATGCCGCATATTGGCCGAGATCAATATAGATGCTCGCAAAAACGCTTGCAATACGCGCATTCGTAAACCGCTTGGGTAAAATATTCACCATGACTGTTACAGCTTCCCCATAGCGTCCAGCTTTTGACAGAGCGATTCCTAAGGTCGCGCTTATGCCTTCGTGTCGAGGATGAAGTTTGCGGCCTTCTTCCAATTCCCGAATGGCTTCATTCAGATTCTCCGCCTGAATAAGCGCATCGCCGATTAAGTCGGTTATGTCGGGGTTGAAATTATCCAGTTGACGCGCGCGTCTTAAAAAATTGACGGATTTGTGGAAATCGCCGGTTTCAAGAAGGATTTCGCCCTGCATGCGCATAAGTGCGGCACTTTCCGGTACAGATCGCTCTCCTCTTTTTAGCACTGCGAGCGCTGCACCGTAACGCCTTTGGCCGCGCCAGACGTCAGCAAGCTTGATGATATATTCAACGTTCGTCGGTTCTCTAGCGACGGCACGTTGAAGCCTTTGAAGCGCCTCCCCGGGCTGACCGTTTACCAGCAGCCAATCACCGTAATTTGCAAATTCTTCCGTTCGCGGCCGTCCGCCAATGACCTGCGCAACAGGCGCGGGCGGCTTGCGCACATCAAGGACGGCGGCAATCTCCAGTATATTGTCCGCCCTATCTTGCTCACCTTGCCTTGAAGCCTCCGAAGCCCAATGGCGGATGGCGCCGATAATGCTGCGGTCTCTTTGATAACCATGGCGAAGCACTTCCCTAGCTGCTTCGTAATCTCCCGACATAACAAGAGCGTATCCATGTTTCTTGACAATCTTCACGGTGTAAGGATCAGCGTGCTCAAACGCTCTCGCCGCTTGACCGAACTCTTTCGCTTGCAGGAAAGCGTCCCCCAAAAAGTAAAGGTTGTGCCTGCCAACCTCGGATAAGGACATGTTTTTCAGAAGAGAAATAATTTCCTCGGCGTGATTGTTCGCGCCGCGGCTATCTTTTGCCAACCAAGTGGCGCAAAGAACGGCCAATGTCTTGTCTTCCGGATGTTGCGCGACTAGGCGTTGCATACGAATAATGGCCGCATTAAGTTCGCCGCGTTCCGCAAGATTCTTGGCGCTGCGAACGGCTATATATTTTTCATTGTGAATCGGCACGTAGTCCTCGGTAAAAGTTCGCCTAATATGAATTTCTATATCGCCCGCGGACGATACACTTAGCTAAAATTTTGTCAAAGATGGAATGTTTTTCTGCATTATGGGTGCGCAAACATGGCCTTTGAGTTATAAGGAAAAAAGGGTTCTTATGATTAATGGAAAAAGCGCTGGCGTGGATTCCACAAAAATCGTGTTTTCCCCATAAAAACAAGGTTTTTCGCGCTTTAACTTGTAATTTCTTTATTCGTACTTAAATAGTTGCCACATAAGGATGGTAAGAATGGATCTCGAAAACTTCACCGAACGTTCCAAAGGCTTTATCCAGTCGGCGCAGATGCTGGCGCTGGGCCGCCATCATCAGGCGATCCAGCCCGAGCATCTGCTCAAGGTGTTGCTCGACGACCGCGAAGGATTGGCAGCAGGGCTTATTACCAAAGCCGGCGGCGACCCGAAAAAAGCGCTGCAGGCCGCCGAGGCCGAGCTCGACAAAATTCCGAAGGTTTTCGCCGAAGGCTCAGCCGACCAGTTGCGCATGGCCCCCGAATTCGCGCGGCTGATGGTTGCCGTCAACGACATCGCCAAAAAATCCGGCGACAGCTACGTTACTGCCGAGCGTTTGTTGTTGGCGCTTGCCCTGGCGCAAGGCACCGGCGCGCAGAAAATTCTGGCCAGCGCAGGCGTCAAAGCCGAAGCGCTGAACAAAGCGATTAACGACATGCGTGGCGGCCACAAGGCCGATAGTCCTTCGTCCGAAGACGCCTATGACGCGCTCAAGAAATACGCGCGCGACCTGACGCAGGCCGCCAAGGATGGCAAGCTCGACCCCGTCATCGGGCGCGACGAGGAAATCCGCCGCACGATTCAGGTACTGGCGCGGCGCACGAAAAACAATCCGGTCCTGATCGGCGAACCGGGCGTCGGCAAGACCGCCATCGTCGAAGGCCTCGCCCAGCGCATTATCCGCGGCGACGTTCCCGAAAGCCTGAAAGACAAACGCGTGCTGGCGCTCGATCTTGGTTCTTTGGTGGCGGGCGCCAAATACCGCGGCGAGTTTGAGGAACGCCTCAAGGCCGTACTCAAGGAAATTTCGACGGCGGCGGGCGAAGTCATCATATTCATCGACGAATTGCACACCCTTGTCGGCGCCGGAAAGACCGAAGGCGCCATGGACGCCTCCAACATGCTGAAACCCGCGCTGGCGCGCGGCGAATTGCATTGCGTCGGTGCAACCACACTCGACGAATACCGCAAATATATCGAGAAAGACGCGGCCCTTGCGCGGCGCTTCCAGCCGGTCTTCGTCAGCCAGCCGACGGTCGAGGATACGATTTCGATCCTGCGCGGTCTCAAGGAAAAATACGAATTGCATCACGGCGTGCGCATCACCGACGGCGCGCTGGTCGCTGCCGCCACGCTTTCCAACCGCTATATCACCGACCGTTTCCTGCCCGATAAAGCCATCGACCTGATCGACGAGGCGGCGGCGCGGCTGCGCATGGAAGTGGACAGCAAGCCGGAAGAAATAGACGAGCTCGACCGCAAGATCATCCAGTTGAAGATCGAGCGCGAAGCTTTGCGGAAAGAAACCGATATCGCCTCGCAGGATCGCCTCGGCAAACTGGAATCCGAGCTTGGCACGCTCGAGAAAAAATCTGCCGACCTGACCTCGCGCTGGCAGGCGGAGAAAGACCAGTTGACCAGTTCGCAAAAACTGAAGGAAAAGATCGATCAGGCGCGGGCGGAACTGGAACAGGCGCAGCGCAAGGGCGATTTTACCCGCGCAGGCGAATTGACCTACGGCGTCATCCCCGATCTGGAACACAAACTAAAAGTGGC
>JAATFY010000210.1 GCA_015654915.1 Rhodospirillales bacterium | reverse complement strand
CAGCCGCTTGGTGATGCCGCCGAGCAGGACATCTTCGGCGATAACGTTCAGCTTGCCGGCTTCGACCTTGGACAGGTCAAGAATATCGTTGATCAGGTTCAGCAGTTCGAGGCCGTCGTTATGGATGATTCGAGCTTCCTCGACCTGCTCTTCGGTCAGGTTTTTCTCCTCGTTGCTCGCCAGCGACCGCGCCAGGATAAGCAGGCTGTTGAGCGGCGTACGCAGCTCATGCGACATATTGGCCAGAAATTCGGTCTTGTATTTGCTGGCAAGTTCGACTTCTTCGGCCTTTTCCTCGATCAGCTGCTTGCTTCTCGTCAGCTCCTCGGCCTGCTGGCGGATTTGCGCATTCTGTTCCTCTAATTCCTCATTCGAAGCCTCGATCTCCTCGTTGGAGGCCTTCAATTCCTCCTGTTGCATCTTCAGTTCTTCTTCGCTGCGTTCCAGCTGCTGCATATAGCGCAGCAATTCCGCCTGCGACCGCTGGCGAGTGCGCTGGTAAATCCAAATTGCAAGCACCATAATGACGTAAAATACAGCGATGCCGGAAAAAGTCAGAAAACTGCCCTGCCTCGTATTGGCTTCATCGGCTTGCAGGCGCAGCGCCAGAAGATGTTGTTCCTCCGTTATCATGGCGCTGGTGATATAGCGAAGATGATCCATCAGCATCTTCGCGCGCAAGGATTCCATTTTCTGCAAGGCCGCCAGCCCTTTGGTTTTCCGCAATTCTATCGTCGATGCCAGATAATCCATGTGTTCCTTGACGGCCTGACCCAGCTCATCAAGATTATGCTGCTCCGTTGGATTATCCGAAGTCAGTGTCCGGAGGACGCTAATCTCCTTGGCAATCGAGTAATGTTGCCCAGGCTCGTCGGTGGCCGCCCCGTAATCGGGGGAATCTTTAAGAGCGCTTTCGTAAGGGCTCAGGTAATCTTCATTGCCCGTGAGAAGGTAGCCGCGCTGGGCGACCGTGGCGTCCTCGATCTCGCGCATCAGCGTGCGTATGTGTCCCTCGACATCGTAAGTATGAATGACCCAGCCTCTGGCGACCGCGCTGGTTTCGCGCTGCTGGTAAAAAATGAACGCCGCCGAGATCATCAGCAAAGTTACCGCTGCTATGGCAATAGCCGTCGCGTAGCGCATGAAAAAGTTGTCAGATGGGCGTATCATTTTACGATACCTGTTTCTAAGAACCTAATGTCGTGCCGCAAAGATTTCTTCTTTGCGCCTAATAACGCCACGATCGCAACCGATAACTGAATTTTGTGTAAATTCTCGTCAAGATCGGCATACGGTGGAATGCAATCTTCAAAATATATGGCAAGTACCTTGTTGCGTTCGGCATGCGCAAGCTGGCGTTCGATTACGTCAGGGGTAAAGTCGTTCTCATTAAGTGTAGTCGAAGCCGTAGCGCGAAAACCGTGGCCAGTTGAGCGAGAGTGGTAACTGCTGCGTGAAAATTGTTCCTAGAGATATTGTATATACGTAATTTTCCTGCGCGAATTTCGCTAAGCCTGCCCCCTCACTGGAGCGCGCCTCGCATGGGGGAGAGCATGGGGTGGTTTTTCCGCCAATGGCCATCGCATAACGAAAAAATTCGCACGTCGGCGCATTTGGTTTTTCACCGTACCGAACCCGCACCCCACAACGGGCAACGCACGTCGGCGCAAATGCGGGGTATGATGGGGTATCCGGTTTGCCGGTTCCATACCGCCGATCACCCGCGCATGTGGGAAATTATCGCCGCGCATTTCTTCCGGCCAACCGACACTGTTCAACACCGATTAGCACCATACCCGCTTGTGTATGGTGACTGCTTGGTGACTGTGCGGTTTGTGAGAAGGCGTCGAGCAGGGGTAAATCCATGCTAACGCATTGAGAATGCGCTGGTTGGGGGACGTGGATTCGAACCACGGTAAACAGAGTCAGAGTCTGTTGTCCTACCGCTAGACGATCCCCCATCAGCAGGGCTGCTTTCCTATCACAGGCCCGTGGCTTTGTGTAGGGCCTCTTCGGGCATGCGGCGCAGGCGGGATTTCGCTTTTATGCTGGTTTTATAAGATAGGTGCGACGGATATTTGCAGAAAATCTGATGGTGTCGGCACAATTGGTTGATGCGAACGGTGCGGGGTTTCGTCCGTCGTTAACATAACCGCATTTGCTGGTGGCTGATAGAGCAGCCCCTGTTCCTTAAGAGCCGCTTCCCACACCGCATAGACTTCTGGCGGGTCCAGATGCCGGCGGCCATAGCCTTGCAGCAGTTCGTTAATTTCTCCATTTTGATTAAGCCCTGCTTCCCGAATGGTTTCAGTCATGAGGTTGGGGCGCACGGTATAGTACCGCGTCAATCCTACATAACGGGCGGAGGATGTGTCTCTATGCCAACGTGGAACTCTTGTTTTTCCCGGCCGGACAATGCTGTGGTCAAATTTGAGTCCGATAACAAACTTTTCTCCGGCGAAGGTTTCTCGGTCTATCCCCAAAATATCGCGGACGATCGGCCGCTGCGCATATAATTTTTCGCGGCTTTGTTTCCGCCAAAGACCCCTGTTGGTTGTTGGATCGAGGAGGGAAAGAGCAGAAATGGTGGTAAGTTTCCGCGCTAATTCCTCCACCGAACTCTCCGAATAATTTCCAACTTCGATATAAGTTTGGAACTTGATGCTTCCCAGTTGCGGATCGGGAGCGAACCATTGTCTGGCGCTTTCGTCCAGATTAGCGACGGTGAGAGGAATCCCGAGCGTACTTCTTGCATCGCGGGTTATGCCCAACCGCAATTGCGATAAAGCTGTCCGCCGTTCATCATCGATGACGTCGGTAACGTGATGTAATGAAAAAGCGCTCACAATAAAAATGCCTCATCTCTAAAATAAAGGACATCATACACTTTTTCCGGCGTCGATTCACGATGAAAGTAATAACGCAGTCAGGACGGCGTCAGGTATTTAACCATAATTTCGTCGTGCCTTGTCCCCATCGCCTGATGCAGCGCCGGAAGAAGTTTCTGAAGTTTTTCGTCCATCTGCCAGGGCGGATTGATCAGGATAAGGCCGCAGCCGTTCAGCCGGTCGTGGCGCGTTTCTTCCTCGAAAATGAATTCGGCGCAGAGTTGCTTGGGAATGCCGGTAGCGACTAGCGCTTCATGAAAGCGCCAGATGGCAGGGCGCTCTTTCACCGGATACCAGATGACGAATTGCCCCTGTGGCCAGCGTTTGTAGGCTTCGGCAACCGCTTGCGGCAGGCGTTCGAATTCGTCCGGGCTTTCGTAGGGCGGGTCGATCAGGACCAAGCCGCGTTTCTCGGCGGGCGGCAGGAATGCGCGCAGAGCTTCGTACCCGTCGCGGTGATGGATATGCGCCTGCTTGTGATGAACATACTGCCGCAAGGCCTGATAATCTTCTTCATGTAATTCGCAGGCGACCAGCCGGTCATGGGGTCCAAGCAAATTACAAGTGAGCAGGGGCGAGCCGGGGTAATAACGGAATTGCGCCGCGGTTTCCGGTTGTCCCGCCTTCCATTGCGGGTTCAGTTTTTGCAGAACGGAATAATAATCCGCCAGTTCCGGCAGCGGCGCGGTGGCCAGAAGTTTGTAAATTCCGTCCTGCGCCTCGGCGGTTTTGGTCGCGCGCGGGTCATGCAGATCGTAAAGTCCGATCCCCGCATGCGTATCGAGGACGAAGAAAGATTTACCCTTGTCCCGCAGATGCGCGACCAGCAGCGTCAGGACGGCATGCTTGACGACATCGCAGATATTTCCGGCGTGGTAGATGTGGCGGTAGTTCATGGCGTCAGATGGATCCCCGCCTGCGCGGGGATAGACATTTTCTAAGCTCGCTACCCCTCGCTAAGAAAATGTTCTACTTCTTGCTTTCCTTGATCTTGCCTTCCTTGAAGGCGACGTGCTTGCGCACGACAGGATCGTACTTCTTCAGCTCGAGCTTCTTGGTGTTGTTCTTGGGGTTCTTTTTGGTCACGTAAAAGAAGCCGGTGTTGGCCGAACTTACCAATTTAATGTCGTTTTTTGACTTTGCCATAGCGGTAACCTGAAATCTTTCTCTTGGGTAGCGGAGCCTTTCCGAGGCCCACGAATGGCCTGCAATCTCCGGAAAAGCGGGGTTTTTGTCAAGCTTTCCTTTGCCGGCTTTATACCCCTTTTATAAGGCCTCAAACCGGTAGCCGCCTTACGGGCCATAATGACTTGAGGCTCCGAATGCGGTAAGCAGGGCTGTCTGCAAACTTTCCCAAGGTGACGTTCGTGCACCAAT
>JAATFY010000110.1 GCA_015654915.1 Rhodospirillales bacterium | reverse complement strand
TAAGAAGGAGCGGCGAGAGCCAGAGTGCCAAGTATGATGGCGAAAGCGGCGGCGCGGGTGGGACGATATACTGACATGGCGGGACCCTTTGATTGATGAGAGTTACTGGCGTGCGGCGGTATGCCGTAGTGAGTCTTCCTTAGCGAAAAAGCTGGGGTCGCATCTGGGCAACAATATGGAAGAGACAAGGCTTAATTAAGGCACTGAAAAAACAGGTTAATTTCTTGAAGAAACGAATGGCTTTTTGACATGTGTTAACGGGCTTGCTAAGCCTTGTCCCAGAATTAAGACGGTTATTTTTTTGGAGAGATATTATGGATGATGCATCGCAAGATGTTATTCAAGCGGCTTATAAAGAGTTCGGATTGGATTATGCCGAACGAGATACGCTGGCTTCCAAGGTTGGCGTGATCATAGGGAGTTTTTCTTTAAAACCGGAGGCGATCGACAACGCCGTCTGCGCTTTGCTGAAAGCATGGCCCGAGATTCAACAAAACCGGACATATAGCCTTAAGGACTTTGCGTTAGCAGAACTTTATTCTACTCTATTGCGTAATCTTATTCTTGAATATCCCAAGGTTTTTGGTATGTATGCGGATGTTCGCCATATTCCAAAAGTGCCTATAGCCCGACTTGCTAGCCAACCATACAAACAACATATAGTTAAAGGCTTTGGAATTATTGCTGCCACTCAAATACTGGCCATGAGTGCCGCCTACGCCCGTGTATACGAACTAAAATTCGGCGCCGATATTAAAAATGATTTTGGAGCGGACGGCGAAGCACTTTTGAAACGCATAAAGCCGCTTCGCGCGATTCCGGGTTTCGACGACGCGCACGACAGGTTTCTTGCAATATTCGAAAAGAAAACGCTTTAATACCCACCAACCAGCAAACTCTTGAGCGTCTGCATTTCTTCCAAAGCGCGGCCGGTGCCGAGGGCGACGCAGGACAGCGGGTCTTCGGCGACTGATACGGGCAGGCCCGTCGCATGACGCAGCACGAGGTCGAGGTTGCGCAGCAAGGCTCCGCCGCCTGTCAGGACAATACCTTTGTCAACGATATCCGCTGCCAGTTCCGGCGCAGTGTTTTCGAGCGCAACCTTGACTGCTTCCAGAATGGCGCTGACCGGCTCGGCGAGGCTTTCGGCCACCTGCCGCTCGGTGATGACGATTTCCTTCGGCACGCCGTTCATCAAATCGCGGCCCTTGATTTCGGTTACATTGCCTTCGCCGTCTTCGGGCGGGCAGGCGGAGCCGATTTGCTTTTTGATGCGCTCGGCGGTGCTTTCGCCGATCAGAAGATTATGATAACGGCGGATGTAGTTGATAATGGCTTCATCCAGTTTATCGCCGCCGACGCGCACCGAACGCGAATAGACGATGCCGCCGAGCGAGAGCACGGCGACTTCCGTCGTGCCGCCGCCGATATCGACGACCATGGAACCGGTCGGTTCCGTCACAGGTAATCCGGCGCCGATTGCGGCAGCCATCGGTTCTTCGATTAAAAACACGCGACGCGCGCCTGCGGATTCCGCCGATTCCTGAATCGCGCGGCGCTCGACGGCGGTCGATCCCGACGGCACGCAGATGATGATTTGCGGATTGGCGAAGCTGCGACGGTTATGCACTTTGCGGATGAAGTGCTTGATCATTTCTTCCGCGACTTCGAAGTCGGCGATAACGCCGTCGCGTAACGGGCGAATGGCCTGAATGTTGCCGGGCGTGCGACCCAGCATCAGCTTGGCTTCGTCGCCGACGGCCAGAACATGGCGCTTGCCTTTGCTGTGCGCGATGGCGACGACCGAAGGTTCGTTCAGCACGATGCCGCGCCCTTTGACGTACACAAGCGTGTTGGCGGTGCCGAGGTCGATGCCCATATCGGCTGAAAACCAGCCTAACATATTGGAAAACATGTGTTCTTCTATCCCATTGCTCGAGGATGAATTGAAATCAGGATGGTCTTTCTGGCACCGTAACGCACCTTAAGCAAGGCCCACATGCGTTTCAGCTAAATTAATGGTTTTATTCAGGAAACCGTCTTTTGCGGATGCATGGTTTTAAACCGGCGAATCGTCCATAACAAAGTCATGGATTTCTGGCCCCAAATCGCTGCTTTCCTCCAAATTCTTCTCATCGACATATCGTTGGCGGGCGATAACGCCATTGCCGTCGGCATGGCGGCGTCAGGATTGCCCGAAGCGAAACGCCATAAGGCGGTTCTGGCGGGTATCGCGGCGGCGACGGTTTTGCGCATTCTTTTCGCCATTTTTGCCGTTCAGCTTTTGCATCTTACGGGCTTGCTGGCGGCGGGTGGTCTGCTTTTGTGCTGGGTCGCGTGGAAAATGTACCGCGACATACGCCATGCGCACAGGGCAAAACATGCAGTGGAAACGCCGGGTGGCCTAACGTCGGCGAAAAAGTTTTCCAGCGCCATTCTTCAGATCGTCGTCGCCGATATTTCCATGTCGCTGGACAATGTGCTGGCGGTCGCCGGTGTCGCGCGCGATCATCTCGGCGTTCTGGCGATAGGCCTATTATTGTCCGTTGTATTGATGGGGGCTGCTGCAACATTCGTTGCCAAGCTTACCAGCCGCTATCCGTGGATCGCTTATCTCGGGTTAGTGATCGTGCTGTTCACGGCGCTGCACATGATGTGGGATGGATCGCACGATATCATGCGGCGTCTAGATCATCTCTCGACTAGATAGATTAACCATCAGCTTGTCATGCCCGCGAAAGCGGGCATCCCGTTTTCTGTTAAGCCATTAAAAACAAACGGGACACCCGCTTGCGCGGGTGTGACGAAATTGGGGAAATCGATTCCCCCGAAACGAGAAATGCTCTAGGACAAGCTCTTTTTTCCCATATCCAGATATTTCTCGCGGCGTTGCGCCAGCAGGGTCTTTTTATCCAGATTGCCGAGTTCGGCCAGCTCATGCGCGATGGCCTCGCCGACTTTCGCGATGATGTCCTCGCGCTTGCGGTGCGCGCCGCCGATGGGCTCGGCAATGATCTGGTCGATAATGCCAAGCTGCAATAAATCCTGTGCCGTAAGACGGAGCGCGGCGGCAGCTTCTGCCGCATGCGTGGCGCTACGCCATAAAATGGATGCGCAACCTTCCGGCGAGATCACCGAATAAATCGCGTGTTCCAGCATCAGAACGCGGTCGCCTGCGGCGATGGCGATAGCGCCGCCGGAACCGCCTTCGCCGATGATACAGGCAACCAACGGAACACCCACGGAAAGACATGTTTCGATCGAACGCGCAATCGCTTCGGCTTGGCCGCGCGCTTCGGCATCGACGCCGGGGAATGCTCCGGCGGTATCGACGAAGGTAATGATCGGCAGATTGAACCGGTCGGCCAGATTCATCAGGCGTTGCGCCTTGCGGTAGCCTTCGGGTTTGGCCATGCCGAAATTGTGCTTGATGCGGCTGTCGGTATCATGGCCGCGTTCGTGGCCGATAATGACGCACGATTTGCCGCCGAAACGGCCAAGGCCGCCGATAATGGCCTGATCTTCCGCGAAACAACGGTCACCGGCCAACGGCACGAAATCCTCAACCAGAGCGTCGATATAATCGAGGCAATGGGGGCGGTCGGGATGCCGCGCCACTTGCACCTTCTGGGCGGGCGTCAGCCTGCCGTAAAGATGCCGCCGTTGGCGGTCGACCTTGTCCTGCAGATTGCCGATTTCATTGGCGATATTGACGCCGCGGCCGCCATCCGAAATATGGCGGAGTTCCTCGATCTTGGCTTCCAGATCGGCGACGGGTTTTTCAAAATCCAGCGTGTGCATTCGTCATATCAGCGGTGTTAATGGAGCGAGATAACTAACATGGCTATGTGCGCGAGGCAAATCAGGATATTGTTTGGAAAAATAGAATCATTTTTCCTTTGACGTCACACCCGCGCAAGCGGGTGTCCCGTTTGTTTCTTAATGGCTTAACAGAAAACGGGATGCCCGCTTTCGCGGGCATGACGATCAGGAAATTAAAAGCTCATATATGCAAGCATCGACAGGCTTATCGCCGTGCTTATAATAGTTCGGGCGTTTGCCGATGAGCCGGAAACCGGATTTTTCGTAGAGTTTACACGCGGCGAGATTATCGGCGGCGACTTCGAGGAAAATCTTTTTACATCCATTATTGCGGGTGGCAGCGATGGCATGCTGCAAAAGCTTCTCGCCGATTTTCTGGCGTTGATAGGATGGTGCGACGCAGAAAGTCAGAATCTCGGCCTGTTCCGGCATCGTCTGAAGTAGAATAAATCCGACCGGTTTATCGCCGCTATAGGCCAGCCAGCCCTTGGTCGTATCGAGCGCCAGACTGCCATGTATCTGCTCATGGCTCCATGCAGCTTCGCCGAAGCTTTCGGCATGAAGCACGGCGAGCAAGGGAGCCTGTTCAAGGGAAGCCGGCTTAATCAACGCATTGTTCCATCGTGCGAGGCTTGATCGTTACATCCGGCGCGCGGAGATAAAGCGGGCGCGGAAGGAATTCGGAATCATTGACATCAGCACGGGCTGCCAGAGCAGCACAGGTTATGACTTCTTTCTCGGCCGGATTTCGAAAATGGGCAAAAGATGCCGCCGCTTCGTCACCCGCGACAATCGTATCTTTTCTATCTTTCAGAAAATCCGCAATTTCATCCATCGTCATCATTGCAGGTTCGGGTGCGGCATCGACGGGGTAAAAGCGGCAGAACAGTTCCTTGCGTTTCGACCCAATCACGACCAGAAGGTTTTTATCCGGTTGCTTTATCTGTTCGCGAAAGATTGCGAAACGGTCGATGCCGATAACGGGCTTACCGGCCGCAAGGCCAATGCCCCGCGCGGCAGCAAGGCCGATACGCAGACCTGTAAAGCTCCCCGGCCCGCGTGTTACGGTGACACGGTCGAGATTTGCGAAATCAGTTCCGGCTTTTTTCATGATTTCGAGGACCAGCGGCATCAGGCGTTGGTCCTGTCCGCGCTCCATGCGTTCCTCGCCTTCGGCGAGAATTTTACCGTCCTGCCATACGCAGGCGCTGCAGGCTGCTCCGGCGGTATCGAGGCTGAGGATCAGCATGAATAGGATTACATTCCGCTGGGATATTTCTTGTCGACAGTTGTGCCGCTATCGCGCACAGATTTCAACGCCTTGGCGTATTCGACAAGGATGCGCAGCGCATAATCGGCGCGGCCACGGATATATTCGTCGTCTTTTTCGGTAGGCGTGTCGCCGACAAACATCTTGGCTGCATCGCGCACGATCAGGTGCTCGGGAATGTAGCAGATCATGGAATTTTTATAGCTGCTGATGCGCAATTCCTGAACGGGGTAGGCGCCGCCGCGACCGGCGGAAACAGCCGTGATTAACGCCGGCTTGTGCCCGACTTCCTTCGGCGAACAATATATAAAGAAATTTTTCAATCCTGCCGGAACCATGCCGTGCCATTCGGGCGAGATCACCACGAAGCCATCCCCCGCCTGCAATCGTTTGGCGTAGGGTTCCCATTGCGGTTGCAGGGTGCTGGCGGTTCGCCGTGTATTATCTTCATCGTCCCACAAGGGCAGCGGGTTGCCGCTGAGGTCGATGATATCGGTGGTCGACCCTGACGCAATCGCCGGAATGCGCGAGGCCAGATATTTTGCTATGCGGCCTGACTGCGAATTTTGCCGATGGCTGCCGCTGATAAGAACAAGATGCATGATAATCTCCTGGGTTGTGTCCTCAATGAAAGGTTATGAAACCAAAACAAAGCCGTCATGCCCGCGAAAGCGGGCATCCCGTTTATTTTTTTTCTAAAAAGAAACCAAACGGGATTCCCGATCGCGCTGCTCGCCTTTGGCTCGCAGCTTGTCGGGAATGACGGTATTTTGGATCTGGTAGTTTCCTTTCAATCTGATTGAAGATGTTCTAGCGCATCTGCCGGACTTCGCGGACTTCGGGGATATAATGCTTCAGCATATTCTCGATGCCCGCTTTCAGCGTCGCGGTCGAGCTTGGGCAACCGGCGCATGAGCCTTTCAGGTTCAGATAGACAACACCATCTTCGAAGCTTTGAAAGGTGATATCGCCGCCATCCTGAGCCACGGCTGGCCGGACTTTGACGTCGAGGATTTCGCGTATCTGCTTGATGACGTCGCTTTCATCGGCAGCCGGAGCCGCAACGACCGGAGCCTCACCGGTTTGAGCCACGACGGGACGATTGGCGGTGAAATGCTCCATGATCGTCGTCAGGATGGAGGGCTTAAGAACCGGCCAGTCTTTATCCGCCGTTTTAGTCACGGTAATAAATTCGCGGGCGAGGAATACGCCTTTGACGCCTTCGATGGCGAAGAGCGCTTC
>JAATFY010000030.1 GCA_015654915.1 Rhodospirillales bacterium | reverse complement strand
CGTGCGCGATCTGTGCGCCTATAAGGACAAGACAAAAGAGAACGGCGGCTGACCGAAGTCGCCGCCGTTTTTAAAAGAATGGAGAAGAGGCTTAGGCCGACTTCTTCTGCTCTTCGTCTTCGGATACCGCCGCGAACTTCGCCGCGCTCTTGAAGCCGCCGTTACCGCCCGCAGCCTGTACGCCGCCGCCCGCAACCTGCACTTCGCCGATAATCTGTCCGCCGGCGCTGACTTCCAACTCGCCGTACTTGACCATGCCGCTGATGCGGCCTGTCGCGCGAACCGTCAGGCGTCCGTGAACGACCAGTTGGCCATCATAACGTCCGGCGATGTCGGCATTTTCGATTTCTACGCTGCCGCGGAACTGGCCGGATTCGGTAATTTCCAAAAGCTTGCCGTCGCTGAGTTTCGCTTCGACCTTGCCTTCGACGACGAGGATGTCGCAGGAGGTGATCTCACCGGCGAGCGAAAGACCTTTGCCGACGGTCAGCTTTTTATCGGTATCGCTGGCGGCAGATGACGAACGGCGGCTGCCGGGCATATCGACCACGCGGCGCGCAACGGCCGGAGCGGCAGGACGCGGGTGGGATTGCTGCGCGGGGGCAGAATTAGTGGCAGGAGCCGCGTTTTCCTGAGCTTCGGTTTCGTCGTCCTTAGTGCGTGGTCCAAACATTGTTTCTCCTCCGAAATTGTGTCGTGAAAGATGGACTTCTCGCTAACATGCCTGCCCCTCCAAAAGCAAGAGATTCATGCGGACGCATGCGAAAAGATCGTTGTTTTCCGCATTAGGCTTTTGATTTTACGCATGGATTCACGCATGGTGTTTTTTCTCCCCCTTGCGGGAGAGGATAGAAAGCGTTAGCGAACAAAGCGAAGCGCTGTGAGCCTTACGCTTTCTTGGTGAGGGGTATATAAAATTTTTGTACCCCTCCCCTGACCCCTCCCGCAAGGGGAGGGGAAACTTTTTAAGGAGTTTCCATGTCCACCACATCTTACGACGTTTGCGCCATCGGCAATGCTCTGGTCGACGTCATCGCCGACGCGGGCGAAGATTTCCTGCTCGAACATAAAATCGCCAAAGGCGGCATGACCCTGATCGACGCCGAGCGCGCCGGAACGTTGTATGACATGATCGGCCCCGCCATCCAGATGTCGGGCGGTTCCGCCGCCAACACGGTTGCCGGTATCGCCTCGCTGGGCGGACGCCCCGCTTATATGGGTAAAGTAAAAGCCGATCAGCTCGGCGCGATTTTTCGCCACGACATGCATGCGCAAGGGGTTTACTTCGCCACGTCGCCTTCGGCCGACCGGCGCATGGAAATACGCGAAGTGCCGAACGAGCGCCGTCAGGGTGCACCCACCGGCCGCTGCCTTATCCTCGTCACGCCAGATGCCCAGCGCAGCATGAACACCTACCTCGGCGCCGCCATTGAGTTCGGCCCCGACGATGTCCAGACGGAAATCGTTCGGGATTCGCAAGTGACATATCTGGAGGGTTATCTGTTCGATCCGCCGGAAGCAAAAAAAGCCTTCCGTCTTGCGGCACAGGTCGCGCACGAAGCCGGACGGCAACTCTCCTTGACGCTGTCCGATGTTTTCTGCGTCGATCGCCACCGCGCCGAATTTACCGAGCTTATCAAAAACGAAATCGACATCCTGTTCGCCAACCAGAACGAATTGATGGCGCTGTATCAGACCAAAGACCTCGACGCGGCCATCGCCGTGGCGCGGACGCAATGCAAGCTGGTGATCACGACGCGAAGCGAAAAAGGCGCCATTATCGCGGCGGGCGCTGAAACCGTTACGGTTCCTGCGGCACCGGTAGCCGCCGTTGTCGACACCACGGGTGCGGGCGATCTGTATGCCGCCGGATTCCTTTTCGGCCTGACGCAGGGCCTGCCGCTGGCCGAATCCGGCCGGATCGGCGCCATGGCCGCCGCCGAGGTCATCAGCCATTACGGACCGCGGCCGCAGAAGAAACTGAAGGATTTAATCCGTAAAAACACCGCCGTGGCATAAGATACTGGGTGTAGCCTGAAACCGATCATCTGCTAATATCCACGTATGCCGCGCACCCTTATCCGTTCTCCGCGTTCACGCACCGCCCGCGCCG
>JAATFY010000208.1 GCA_015654915.1 Rhodospirillales bacterium | reverse complement strand
TGGATCAGGTCGAGGAAGCCACAGTCGGTTTTTCGTCGACCTTCGCCGATTACTGGACATTGGGCGGATCGCACACGCAGTCTTTCCAGCCAACCGGCGGCGCGCGCGGCACAAGCTTTTCTATTACCTATGCCGATGAATGTTTCATCTTCGGCGTTTCGGCGAACCACGACGATACCCAGCGCGCCGACATAAGCTCGGGCACCTCGGTCGTTTTCCATTTCTTCCTGAGAAATCTGGGCGGCGTGCATACGGATTCGGCCACGGCCGGCGGCTTCCCCGCGCAATTCCGGCAGTATTAATCCCGCAAAATCTTCAGCGCTTCGTCGTAACTGCGCACGATATTCACATTCGGCGGCTTTCTTTCGGTATTATCGGTTAGCCACAGGCAGGTTTTGATGCCTCCAAGCTCCGCCGCTTCCATGTCGCGCTCGTTATCGCCGAGAAAAGCCGAACGGTCCGGATCGAGCCGCAGGCGTTGGACGGATTCCAGAACCATGCCCGGGTTCGGTTTGCGCCAGAAACTTTCGCGGCGATATTCCGCCACCGTTCCTTCCGCATGCTCGAAACAGGCCAGAACCAGATCGACGGCAGTGCCTTCACGCGCCAATTCCTTGAGCATCCATTCCGTCAATTGTTGGTAATCCTGTTTTGTGTATTGGCCGCGCGCCACACCCGACTGGTTGGTCACAATCGCGAGGCGAAAGCCGATATCCTGCGCGGCGCGGAGAAACGGGAAAACAGCCGGAATAAACTCAAAGCGCTCGCGTTTGCCGACATACCCATGATCGACATTGATTATTCCGTCCCGATCCAGCAATAAACCGCGCCTCTGACTTACTTTTTGCATTTTCCTGTTCCTCTCGGATAAACCTTACTATATTAACGGCACCCTGCGCACAACTAAAGGTTAGCCGACATGCCCAAACGCCTTCTCACCCTCATTCTTGCCGCCATCCTAGGAGTGATCCCCATGGCTTCTTCCGCCGCCGACACGAAGCCTATCCTCGATCCCGAAAACACAGTGTATCTCGACCTGCCCGACGGGCGCGTGGTTATCCAGATGCGTCCCGACCTCGCACCGAACACCGTCGCGCGCATCAAGGAACTGGTGCGGCAGGGATTTTATGTCGGGCTGAATTTCCACCGCGTCAGCCCGGGCGTTATGGCCCAGGCCGGCGATCCGCGCGGCGAAGTCACCAGCGGTTCCGGCAAGCGCCTGAAAGCGGAGTTTTCCAAAGCGCCGCATGTGCGCGGCACGGTTTCGATGGCGCGCGCTAACGATCCGAATTCCGCCGACAGCCAGTTCTTTATCTGCTTCGCACCGGCGCCCTTCCTCGACAACCAGTATACCATCTGGGGCGAAGTGATTTCGGGCATGGAGCATGTCGACGCAATCAAGGCCGGATCGCCATCCGATAACGGCCATGTCGATAACCCGACCAAAATTGTCCGTATGCAGATAGCCGCCGACGTCAAAGACAAGAAATAATGCTGCGACCGGTTCACGTCATCGGCGGCGGACTGGCGGGCAGCGAAGCGACATGGCAGTTGGCGCAGGCCGGAGTGCCGGTTATTTTGCATGAAATGCGGCCGGTCCGCAGCACGGATGCCCACCAGACCGACAGTTGTGCCGAGCTTGTCTGCTCCAACTCCTTCCGCTCAGACGATAGCGAATATAATGCAGTCGGCCTGTTGCATGACGAAATGCGCCGCTGCAATTCGCTTATCATGCGGGCGGCAGACGCCAATCAGGTTCCGGCGGGTGGCGCTCTGGCCGTCGACCGGCACGCCTTTGCCTATGCCGTAACCGCCGCCCTCGCCGCGCATTCTCTTGTTACCATCAAACGGGAAGAATTGACGGCTCTCCCCGAAATGTCCGGCGAGATGGATCAGGTTATTATCGCCACCGGGCCGCTGACATCGGCACCGCTGGCGGAGTCGATCCGCACGTTGACCGGTCAGGAATCGCTGGCTTTCTTCGACGCCATCGCCCCTATCGTCCACCGCGACAGCATCGATATGAGCAAAGCGTGGATGCAATCGCGCTATGACAAAGTCGGGCCGGGCGGCACCGGCTCCGACTACATCAACTGCGCGATGGACAAGGAACAATACGAGGCTTTCGTCCGCGAACTTCTAGCCGCACCGAAAACCGATTTCAAGGAATGGGAAAAGAACACGCCCTATTTCGAAGGCTGCCTGCCGATCGAGGTGATGGCGGAGCGCGGCATCGATACGTTGCGTTACGGACCTATGAAGCCGGTCGGGCTTACCGATCCGCACACCAACCGGCGGCCATACGCCGTTATGCAGTTGCGGCAGGATAACGCGCTCGGCACGCTCTACAACATGGTCGGGTTCCAGACCAAGCTGAAATATGCCGAGCAGACGCGCGTGTTGCGCATGATTCCGGGGTTGGAGAACGCCGAATTTGCGCGTCTCGGAGGCCTGCATCGTAATACCTTCATCAACAGCCCGCTTCTGCTCGACGAGCGCCTGCGGCTTAAGGCGCGTCCGGGCATTCGCTTTGCGGGCCAGATTACCGGCGTCGAAGGCTATATCGAATCTGCCGCCATCGGCTTGCTGGCGGGATTATTCGCGGCAGTCGATCGACATACTGAAGTTACCCTCCCCTTGCGGGAGGGTCGACCGGCGAAGCCGGTCTGGGAGGGGTATATAGATTCAGTGGAATTTGACCCCTCACCTGCGAAAACTAAGGACTTACTGCGTAAGTCCGAGTTTTCGATTACTCTCCCGCAAGGGGAGAGGAACTTTCAGGCGCCACCCCGAACAACAGCTCTCGGTGCCATCCTGGCGCATATCACTGCCCATGCTTCAGCCGAAACTTTTCAGCCGATGAATGTTAATTTCGGGTTGTTCCCCGAGATCACGACAGGCAAAGGCGGCCGCGATCGTAAAGTCGCCTACACGCAACGCGCGAAGAAGGATTTTGGGGAATGGCTTGGAAAACCTCTGGCTAAGACCGCCGCTTAGGATGCCCTAAATCGCCGTTTTGGTGATGTCCTGATAAGCGGCAATGACCTTGTCGCGGATGGTAACGACGGTTTGCAACATCAGCTCGGCGTTGTTAATGGCCGTTACCACGCTGGCGATATCCGCCTTGCCCGCAGCGCCCGCGGCGGCGGCTTTTTCACCCTCTTCGAGGGATTTCACCGCATCTCCGGCAAAACTTTTAAGGGCGCTGGAGAAGCTCTCGCCGCTGCCGGTATCGGCAACGCTGGCTATTTTGGCTCCCCCGCCGCTGCCTTGACGGTAGGCAGCGAGCGCATCGGCGACGTTCATAACCATGGCTTACCTCTATTGCAGGAGATTGATCGTATTAAGAACCATGCCGCGCGCGGCATCGATGGTGTTCAGATTGGCCTGATAGGCGCGATTGGCTTCGTTCATGTCCATCATTTCGATCAACGGATTGACGTTCGGGGTCTGCACATATCCTTGTCCATCGGCCGCCGGATTGCCCGGATCGTACTTCTTGATGGGATCGCTGGTGTCGGGTTTGACGCCGGTGACGTGCACCGTGTAGGCGCCCAGCGCCTTGTCGAATTCGTTTTTAAAAGTGATAGTCTGGCGTTGATAGGGCTTCTGCCCGGGCGCCGAAGGCGTCGTATTCGCGTTGGCAATGTTTTCGGCAATGACCTTCATGCGCTGGTCTTGTGCCTTGAGCGCGGAACTCGAGATGGCAAATATATCGCTTAGTTCGTTAGCCATAAACGATCATTCCTAACTGCTGGTGCCCTTGAGAGCGATATTAAACAGCGCGCCGATCTTGTGATAGATCGAGGTTACCTCTTTGTACTCGACGGCCGTTTTCGAGACTTCCATCATCTGGCTTTCGATATCGACCGAGTTGCCGGACGGTACCGTGTCGTAGCCCTTGGTCTTAACGCTCTTGGCATTCACGCCGGCCATGGATGCCGGAACGATGTGGCGCGGATCGGTAACAGCCATGCCGATATCGGCCTGCTTCATGGCATCGCCGAAGGTGAAGGGCGCGAGGTCGCGCGCTTTATAACCGGGCGTGTCGACGTTGGCGACGTTCTGGGAAAGAAGTTCCTGCCTCTGATTGAGGTAAGCCATCCTCTGCATCAAAAGACCGGTTAAGCCGGAACCGCTTTGGTCGCTCATATTGGTTATCCTCTGTCACCGGACGTGACATCGGTGCAGACGTTGCCGCACCGAAACATTCTGCCGTCCAGACTCTTAAAAAGTAGTAAAGATCACGCCTTGGCCTTCATAAACCTTTGCGGTAAGCTGCCGGAATGACTGGAAATCAAGACCCTCCCTCACCCTATTCCCCCCTCAAACCGTCCGGCAATCGCGCGATGGCCGTGGCAATCAAAGGGGAAGAAGGCAACCCTGATTCTCTTCCCAAGATTATCGCGTCGGGCCGGGGGAAGCTAGCGGAACAAATTCTGGAAATGGCCTTCAGTAAAGGAATACGTGTACGCGAGGATGCGGATCTGGCCGAACTGCTGGTGAAGCTTGACCTCGACACGCCTATTCCGAGCGAAGCAATCGTGGCGGTGGCCGAGATTCTTGCCAAAGTCTACGAAGCCAACGCCCACCTCGCCCAACCTTCTGCGACGGAGAATTTGCCATGACGAAACCGGTTCCGGCAGCTTTCTTTAGGCAGGAATTTGCGGCCATCACAACTTATCTGGAGGCGGCGCAGGATATTCTGAAATCCGGCGTGATGCCCGATATAACGGCACTGGAGAAGCGCGTTGCGGCCGTATGCGAACAGGTCAAGAAAGCGCCCAAGGACGTTCACGAAGAATGCCTGCCGGAACTTGTCGGTCTGCTCGAGAAACTCAACGAGTACGAACGCAATATGCGCGCTTTCCATGAAGCCCGCGTGAAGACGGGGGGCGTTCGTGGCAAATCCTGATCCCGAATCCATACCCTGGCTTCGGGTTTTTATCGCCTTCGCGGTTGTTTTCGGCCTGATGGGCCTGATGGGCTACGCCCTGAAATATGTGAACCTGCAGGGCCTGAAACTGCCGGGGAAATCCCAGCGCCCGCAACGGCTGGCGGTCGTGGAAACCCTGGCGCTCG
This sequence comes from Rhodospirillales bacterium, assembly GCA_015654915.1. GTDB lineage: Bacteria > Pseudomonadota > Alphaproteobacteria > UBA9219 > UBA9219 > JAATFY01. The sequence goes on along the minus strand of JAATFY010000208.1, from coordinate 362 downwards.
ATCTGCGGCGGCGGCTGGTCATTGTCCGTTGCGACGGCAAGGAACATTTGCTTTTGCTTGGAGCCAATCAGGATATAGTGGTGGAAGCGAATCTGGATAAAAACCCTACCGCAGACCTCCCGCCGAAGAGTGCGATATGACGCGCCGGACGAAAAAATATACCGTCATTCCGGAAAATTTTCTGAAGCAAAGCGCAGGAAAATTTATCCGGAATCCATGGAATACCCTGTCGGCTAAAGCCGTTTCATGGATTCCGGGTTCGCGCTTCGCGCGCCCCGGAATGACGCAAGCCGGTTGGATGCTAGTTATTATTTTGGCGATAGGTTTCTTCACCCCCGTCAATGCCATTGCCCAATCGATCA
>JAATFY010000077.1 GCA_015654915.1 Rhodospirillales bacterium | reverse complement strand
CGCGTTTCGTTATCGTTTTTAACGTGGCTTCGATAAGCGTTTCGCTGTCGGGGCGCGGCTCCAATGTGGCTTCGTTGAGGCTGAAAGGCAGCCCCCAGAATTCGCGTTCGCCCAGAATGCGGGCGACCGGCTCATGCGCGGCGCGGCGGTCGATCAGCGTCCGGATGCGGCCGGTTTCTTCTTCCGTCAGAATCCGTTCCGACTGGGCGAACAGATCGGCACGGTCGATATCAAGCGCGTGCATGACAAGAATCCGTGCGTCCAGCGCGGCGTTGTCGATACCGGCGGCGCCAAAACGTTGCAGCGCGCCGGCCATAATATCGGCCAGCCGGACAGTTTTTTTCGCGTCAGTTGGCGGTGAGCTCGGCAAGTTTTTCCGCCTCGTCCTTGGTGATCAGCGCGTCGATGAATTCGTCCAGCGCCGTGCCGTTAAGGACGTCGTCGATCTTGTACAAGGTCATCTCGATGCGGTGGTCGCTGACACGGCCTTGCGGGAAATTGTAGGTACGGATGCGCTCGGACCGGTCGCCGGTCCCCACCTGGCTTTTGCGTTCAGCGGCGTGGGCGGAAGCTATGGCGCTGCGTTCGCGTTCATACATGCGCGCGCGCAGGATTTTCATCGCCTTGGAGCGGTTCTTGATCTGCGAGCGTTCCGCCTGCATCGCCACCACGATGCCGGTTGGCAGATGGGTAATGCGCACGGCGCTTTCGGTCTTGTTGACATGCTGGCCGCCGGCGCCCGAGGCGCCGTAGACGTCGATCTTCAAGTCCTTTTCGTCGATATTGATATCGACATCTTCCATTTCCGGCAGAACGGCGACGGTGGCGGTCGATGTATGCACGCGGCCCGACGCTTCGGTCTGCGGCACGCGCTGCACGCGCTGCACGCCGGATTCGAACTTCATGCGCGCGAAGACGCCTTTGCCGCTGATGGTGGCGATGCCTTCCTTGACGCCGCCAAGATCGTTTTCCGACAATTCCATCACCTCAAACCGCCAGCCGCGGATGGCGGCGTATTTGCGGTACATTTCGAACAGCACGGCGCCGAATAATGCCGCCTCGTCGCCGCCGGTACCGGCGCGGATCTCGAGAATGGCATTGCGTTCGTCCGCCGCGTCTTTCGGCAGCAGCATGCGCTGCACCTGTTTTTCCAGCGCCGGAATTTTCGGTTTCAGTTTCTCGATCTCCTGTTTGGCCTCAGCCTGCATTTCGGGGTCGGCCAGCATCGCTTCGGCTTCGGCCAGTTCTTTTTGCGCGTTGGTTAGTTCCGCAATCGCCTCCGAGACCGGCGTGAGGTCGGAATATTCCTTCGAAAGCTTGGTGAATTGCTGGGCAGCAAGGCCCGGCTGCGACAAAGTATCGCGCAATTCGTCATGCCGCGCGAGGACGCGGGCGAGTGTTTCGGTAAGGGGCATGGTATTGATTCCCTCGATGGTATGAGTTCAGTATGTATAATTATTTCTTTTTTTCCAACTTTGTAAGTAAAGCGTAGCGTCCAAGCATCTTTCTTGTACCTAGAACCGCCCGTTTCCCTTCTATGATTTTTTTCGCCTCTTCCTTCTGCTTGTGCTCTTGATCTACTTTTTGGCACTCCTCAATTACCACTGTTCTAGCCTCTTCAAACTCAACCTTAAAAAATTCTTGGCCTTTTTTGCCTTTGCGGTATTTAACCAAACGCTGAAAAACCCTTTTCTCGGCTAAGCCGCAATCGATAGTCTTTTGCTCAAATAAGCAAAAGAACTGGGCAGGCATAGCGGTAGTTGCTTCCTTATTTAAATCGGTGGCGCGTTTTTTCCCCGAATAACGGCTGCATCCTATTTTTTTATGATTCCAAGCTAAAGCGGGATTTCCGAGGATGTAGACAACGCCAGCTACACCATCGTTTTGATCGTAATTGGCAATTATTTTCTTTTTACGAAAATCCACCATTTGCTCGATCGTATGTGAGGCCTCGTGCTACTCCGCAGCGTGGTCGAGTTGCTGCGCTTTTTCCGCCTCGATCTCGGCGGCGCGTTTTTCGACAAGGCCGACCAGATGCGCGACGATGTCTTCGTTCTTGAGGCGATGGTCGGTCTGGCCCTTGATATAGACCTGATGCGTGTCCTTGCCGCCACCCGCGAAGCCGATATCGGTCATTAGCGCTTCGCCGGGACCGTTGACGACGCAGCCGATGACGGAAACCGACATCGGCGTGGTAATATGGGCCAGCCGCTGTTCCAGAACTTCCAGCGTCTTGATGACGTTGAAATTCTGGCGCGCGCAGGACGGGCACGAAATGATGGTGACGCCGCGATAACGCAGGCCAAGAGATTTCAGCATTTCGAAACCGACCTTGATTTCCTTGACCGGCTCGGCCGAAAGTGAAACGCGGACCGTGTCGCCGATGCCTGACCACAGCAGCATGCCGAGGCCGATGGAGCTTTTGATCGTGCCGGAACGCAAGCCGCCCGCTTCGGTGATGCCGATATGCAGAGGATAGTCGCAGGCTTCGGCCAGCGCCTGATAGGCGGCGACCGACAGGAAAACGTCCGACGCCTTGACGCTGATCTTGAAATTGAAGAAATCATGGTCTTCGAGAATCTTGGCGTGCGACAGGGCGCTTTCGACCATCGCGTCGGGGCAGGGCTCGCCGTATTTCTCCAGCAGTTCCTGTTCCAGTGATCCGGCATTGACGCCGATGCGCATGGCGCAACCGTAGTCCTTGGCAGCCTGCACGACATCCTTCACGCGCTGTTCCGATCCGATATTGCCCGGATTTATGCGCAGACAAGCGGCGCCGGCCTTGGCGGCTTCGATGCCCCGCTTATAATGGAAATGGATGTCGGCGACGATCGGCACTTTCGACCCCTGAACGATTTCTTTCAGGGCTGCCGTCGATTCCTCGTCGGGGCACGACACGCGCACAATATCGGCGCCCGCTTCCTCGAGGCCGCGAATCTGTTCAATCGTCGCCTTGGCGTCGCTGGTCAGCGTGTTGGTCATCGATTGCACGGCAATCGGGGCGTCGCCGCCGATCAGCACATTGCCGACCTTGATCTGGCGGCATTTACGCCGCGCTATCTGCCGCCACGGGCGGTAGGCCTGGGCCTCGGAATGGTCTGCGCTCATTCATAAACTCCAACGGTTATCAGGGGTTTTTATAGCTGATTTGTGCGGCCACAGCCAAGATTAATGCGCAAAAAGGCCAATTTATGGTTGTTTTTCTAATAGTCAGGCGTGGGCGGCAAAGCCCTTAAATGCTCGGGGGTAAGCGAGACATTCCGCACGGCATGGCTGGAACCGCCCGAAAGCTTCGGTAAATCAACACCGTCCAGCGACAAGACGATGCCGCCGCCATTGCCCGTGGTCAGCATCAGGCCTTCCCCGTCGGGTACTTTGTAGGATTCGCCGGGCTTCATGACGCGGTCGAAGACCGTACGGCCCTTGTTGTCGGTAATCAGTATCCAGCTCGACTGTTCCGCGCGGATGACCAGATGGGGCGCCCGCGTTGCCGTATCGCCAGATGGTTGTCCGGCGGGAGTTGTGACGGGTGCGGCGGTGATAGGCGGGGTGATCTCGGTGGCTGGTGGCGCAACGATAGTGGAGGGGGCTGTCATGGCGTTCGCGGTCGTTTCGGTCTGGGCTGTCGAGGGCAAGACCTGGGGCGTACTGACGGCGGCGCGGTCGGACGTCGAAAGCCCGTACCATAAAATGTAAATCAGTAACGCTGCGACGGCCGCGCCGATCATAATGAAAACGGACGGGGTGCGTCCTTCGCTGATGGGGGTAGGTAGAAGCAGCGCGGGTTTCTTGCGGCGTCCGGCCATTTCATTGCGGTAGCGATCCACGGCTTCCTTGCTGTCGACGCCGAGATAGCCGGCGTAGGAACGCAGGAAACCGATCACATAAGCGTCGGCGGGAAATTCGTCGTATTTGCTGTTTTCCAGCGCCACGAGGAAATTGCGGCGGATGCAAAGATAGTCGGCAATCTGCTGCAAATCATCGCCGCGCTGTTCGCGCACACGGCGCAACAGGTCACCAAGGCGTTCCAGCGGCAGCGTCGGTTCCGGCGGTGCGGATTTGGAAATGGTCACGACGGGCGGCGGCCCATCCTCATCGGGACGAACGCGGTTACGCGGTGTGTTGGGTTGACGTTTGGGAGGAGAAGCCATGGCCCGAACCCTATGAAATTCCGGCCCAAAAGGCAATCAAAGGCTTGGCCGGATAATGGCTATTTTCTTTCGAAAGCAGCGACAGATGCGCCAAGTTGAGTATGAAGGTTCTTCAGGGTTGCTATGGCTGGACCTCTGTCGGGGCTGCCGCTTTCTACAATTTGTCGAAGCTCGCCCATATGAAATTCTATGGCTTTGACATGCGCGCCGACCGCGCCCGTTACCTGACTGGCTGTTGCGGAAAAATCTGGTGATGCAGTGGGTTCATCTTTTTTGGGAACGTCTGCCGCAGTTATTGCGGCGGTTGCCGCTGCTCCAGTGGTTTCTTCCGTCACTGATGCTACGCTTGCAGCGGCCGCGACTGCTTGCGCTTCTTTTGGAGGAGTGGCGTCAATATTATGGAATGTGGTGTACTTGGTACTATATAAATTGCGTACGAATTGCGGGCTTGTAAAAACCACATATTCGCAGTCTTTGTCATTTACGAATTTACCAATAGCATCGGCAACCGTGCGTTCCATGCTTGCGCGATAGTCGGCTGGCGATTGGTTGGCTTGTGCATTTATGACGTTGATGTGGTCGTAATTTCCAAAACTCCGTTTCTGATGGAATCGGTTTTCCGGATCATCGGTCGTCGAGCGGAATCGAAGCTCCGGCAACAGGGCAGTGTTGTTTCGTATGATTTTGGCGCATTGATCGAAAAAATCGCCGTTCTTGGTTTGCAAGCCGTTGCGAACAAAAGTTTCTTCAAACCCTTTAGCGAGAACTGTTACGAATTTCACCAAGTCTTCGGGATTGTCTATCGTGTGTTGGGGTGGCAGGCTAACTTTGACACATGCCGGTGAACTTCCGCGGTCATTATTGGAGAAGTGTGCGCCCAACGCTAGGCCGACGGTAAGCGATTGTCCTTCCTGTTGGATAACAAAGGCGCGCTCGGAAGCATAGGCGCTATTCCAATTCGATTTGGAGGCAAGGTCGAGGTTGCTGTTACCCCTGGGGTTTATAGAGCAACCCTTTGCATCGCCTGAATCGTTTGATAGGTCCTTATAAAGAGTATGGGGCGGGGTGGAATCGATATAAAAGATACCGCTCGCCGAGCCAAAGCTTGGCCCGATGTTATAGCCGTCAAAAGAAATTGTAATTTCCGACATAATCTTTTCCAAAAAATGCGATCGGCTTAATTCCAAAGATTCTGCGCGGATTATAACGGAAAAGCGGCGACTCTTCTTGTATTTAAATACTTGCAGCCGCCAATATTAAGGTTAACGGGAGACTATCCCAGTCTATTCCAGGATGGAGTTCTAGTTTCCGCGCTGCTGCAAGGCATTTTCCGCCTGTTGCACCAGCTCGGCGAGGATTTCGGCGGTGGGCTGTTCCTTTGTCACCATGCCGACGCTTTGCCCCGCCATGACGGACCCGGTCTCGACATCGCCTTCAACCACGGCGCGGCGCAAGGCGCCCGCCCAGAAATGTTCGATCTCGAGTTGGGCTTGTTCCTTCGTCAATTCGCCTTTGTCGAAGCGTCCGATGACGTCGCGCTGTTTTTCCATGAAGCGCTTGCCGCCTTCGTTGACGATTGCCCGCACCGGTATGACCGGAAAACGCGCATCGAGCTGTATGGACGGCATGGCATCGCGCGCGGCGGCGCGGATGAAAGCCTGTTTGAATTTCGGATGCGCGATGCATTCGGTGGCGCAGACAAAACGCGTGCCGAGCTGGACGCCCGACGCGCCCATCTCCAGATATGACACAATCGCCTCGCCGCGGCCGATGCCTCCGGCGACGAACACGGGCACGTCGCGGATTTCCGGCAAAACTTCCTGCGCCAGAACCGAGGTGCTGACGGGGCCGATATGCCCGCCCGCTTCCATGCCTTCGATGATGATGGCGTCGGCCCCCATGCGGACAAGTTTTTTGCCGAGCGCGGCGGTGGGCGTGAAGCACATCAGTTTCGCGCCGCTATCCTTGACCTTCTTGATCGCGGGCGCAGGCGGTAACCCGCCCGCCAGAATGATATGGCCGACTTTCTCCGCGAGGCAGATATCGATCAGCATATCGAGCTGCGGGTGCATGGTAATGAGGTTGACCCCGAAAGGCTTATCAGTGAGCGCTTTCGTGCCCTGAATTTCTTTTTGCAAAATATCCGGCGGCATCGCACCGCAGGCGATAATACCGAAACCGCCGCCGTTCGAGATCGCCGCGACCAGATGCCGTTCCGACACCCACGTCATGGCGCCGCCCATGATGGCCAGTTTCGTGCCGAGGAAGTCGCAGCCGCGTTGCCACAGGCGCTGGAGGGAAGGGCTGACTGTTACCATGGAATGGTTTTACCGTCGTAGCCGAGAAACCGGCTGGAATCTTTCGGCGTCAATCCGGCGATGACCTTGCGCATGCCGGTGATGCTGTTTTCCGCATCCAGCGGCGCCTCAGGGCCGCCCATATCGGTTTTGACCCAGCCGGGATGAAGATTGATCACCGTGATCTTCTGTTCTTTCAAATCATGAGCGATAGTACGCATAGCGGCATTCAGCGCGGCCTTGCTGGTGCGATAGGCGATGTAGTCCGCGCCCATTTCTTCGATCGAGCCCATCCGGCTGGTGATGTTAACGGCTTTGCGTTCCTGCCCCTTCAGCAGATGCGGCACGAACGCCTGTATCATCAGGATAGGGGCAATCGTGTTGATGCGCAGCACCTTGTCCCATTCTTCGGGATTGATGGTTCCGAATTTCTGGCCGTGGTCGACTTTCGTTGCCGAGCCTGAAAAAGAACCGCCGGAAAATACGCCCGCATTATTGATCAGCACATCGACTGCTGCATCTTTCAGCCGTTCGGCCAGCGCGTTGATCGAGTTCGGCCGCGCGACGTCCAATGTCTCGGCGCGGATAGTTTTATATTTCGCGATCAACGCCTGAAGCTTGTCGGCCTGCGCGGGCTGGCGGCAGGCGGCGATGACATTCCATCCGTCGGCTGTGTATTGCCGGACAAATTCGAGCCCGAGGCCACGGCTCGCGCCGGTAATGAGGAGGGTTGGCATTATTTTGCGTCCAGCCCATAGGCTGTATGCAGGGCGCGCAGGGCCAGCTCGGTATATTCTTCCGCGATCAGGACGCCGAGAACGATCTCGGATGTTTCAATCGCCTGGATGTTGATTTTCTTCTCGGCCAGCGTTTCGAACATTGTCGCCGCGACGCCGGTATGGCTGCGCATGCCGCCGCCGATCAGTGAGATTTTGACCACGCCGCCGGAGGCGGTCACATGGTCGTATTTGATGCGGGCGCGTTCGCCTTCCAGCGTCTGCTTGGTGCGGTCGATATCGTTTTTGCTAATAGTGAAGGTGATGTCGGTGGTTTTGCCGTCGTCGGATGCCGTCTGCACGATCATATCGACATTGATGCCGGCGCGGGCGAGGGGGCCGAAGATGGCGGCGGCGACGCCCGGCTGGTCGGCGACTTTGGCAAGCGTGACGCGGGCCTGATCGCGGGTATAGGCAATGCCGGTTACAAGATTTTCTTCCATCGTCGTATCTCCATCGGTTACGAGTGTGCCGGGCAATTCGCTGCCGACGGCGTTGGCAAAAGTCGACAAAACCTGAATCGGCATGTGGTAGCGCATCGCCATTTCGACCGAGCGGGTTTGCAATACCTTCGCGCCGCGCGAAGCCATCTCCAGCATTTCTTCGTATGAGATATGTGGAATTTTGCTGGCCTTGTTGTCGATGCGCGGATCGGTGGTATAGACGCCATCAACGTCGGTATAGATATCGCAACGGTCGGCCTTCAGCGCAATGGCGAGAGCCACCGCCGACGTATCCGACCCGCCGCGTCCCAGCGTGGTGATGCTGCCGTCATTGGCGATGCCCTGAAATCCGGCCATGACACCGACCTCGCCGTCTTCGATACGTTTTCTGAAAGCCACGACATTGATGTCGACGATGCGCGCCTTGCTGTAGGAGGAATCCGTACGCAGGGGCACTTGCCAGCCCTGCCATGACCGCGCGTTTAGCCCCCGCTGCTGCAACGCCATGGCCATAAGGCCAGCGGTAACCTGCTCGCCGGTGGATGCCACGGCATCATGTTCGCGCGGATCGTGATGCGGCGAGATGGCGCGGCAATAGCCGATAAGCTGGTCGGTCACGCCCGCCATGGCGGAAACGACGACGGCCACCTTGTGGCCTTTGCGGACTTCGGCTTCGACCTTGGCGGCGGCATTTTTGATGCGCTCGACATCGCCGACCGACGTGCCGCCGAATTTTAAAACCAGGAGAGACATAATAAAAAAAGGGGCTAGGGGTCAAGGGTCAGGGGGCACAGATTAAAGGCAAGAAATTAGATGTTAAGACCATTCTTTTCTTAATATTCTAATCTCTGGCCCCTGACCTCTGACCCCTGTTATATTCATAGCTTCACAATAAGCCCGTGTGCAAGCCCTCATGCCCCGTTTGCAAGCTGCCAGCATCGAGAAAGCCGAAATCGCCCGATTCTCGCGTCATGCGGAGGATTGGTGGAATCCCGACGGCAAATTCCGGCCTTTGCACCGGCTTAATCCGCTCCGCGTCGAATATGTCCGCGATCAGGTTTGCGCCCGTTTCCGGCGCGACCCGCAGTCGCGAAACTCCCTGAAGAGTTTGGCGATTCTGGATGTCGGCTGCGGCGGCGGCTTGCTGGCAGAGCCTTTGGCGCGGCTCGGCGGCCATGTAACGGGGCTGGATGCTTCATCCGAAACCATTGCCATCGCGCGCGAACACGCGAAATCATCGCGCCTCGACATCGATTACCGCACCGGCAGCATTGAAGCGCTGGCGAAACGGAAAGTGAAATATGACGTTATCACCGCGCTCGAAATTGCCGAGCATGTGGCCGATATCGATTCGTTTCTCGCGTCGCTGAAAAAACTTATGAAACCGGATGGTCTGCTGATTATGTCGACGCTTAATCGCACGCCGAAAAGTTTCCTGCTCGGCATCGTCGCGGCGGAATATGTGCTCGGCTGGGTGCCGCGCGGCACGCATCAGTGGCAGAAATTCATCCGCCCGTCGGAATTGGCCGCGCATCTGGAAAAAAACGGCATCGGCATTGCCGATCTTACCGGTCTCGTTTTCAATCCGTTGCGTGGTGAATTCGAATTGAAGCGCGACGATTGCTCCGTAAATTATATGCTCACCGCTTCTTTCCCCTGATCCGGTTGTAAAATGCCCTTCCTGCCATCTTCCGCGAAGCCCGAACGCATATCCGATATCATGCGTTTGCTGCTGAACACGGCGTCGCATGAGGAAAGCGTCAGCATCGGGCACATCCTGCATATTTTCGGCGTGCGCGGCTTTGCCTTCCTGCTTTTGATGCTGTCGCTGCTGAACATCGTCATCTTCATGGTGCCGTTTATCTCGATCCTGTTCGGCTTGCCGATGATTATCTTGGCAGCCCAGATGGGGCTCGGTCTTCGCGCGCCGATATTCCCGCAATTCATCCTCG
>JAATFY010000190.1 GCA_015654915.1 Rhodospirillales bacterium | reverse complement strand
GATCGGCCTTCCCAACGCCGGTAAATCGACTTTCCTTGCGGCCTGCACCGCCGCCAAGCCGAAGATCGCCGATTATCCCTTCACCACCCTGTCACCCAATCTCGGCGTCGTGCAATTGGGCGGGCGCGGCGGACGCAGTTTCGTTCTCGCCGATATTCCCGGTCTGATCGAAGGCGCACATGAAGGCCACGGACTCGGCGACCGTTTTCTTGGCCATGTCGAACGCACGAAGGTGCTTGTGCATCTGATCGACGCCACCGAAGAAGACATCGTCAAAAACTACAAAACCATCCGCGCCGAACTGAAAGCCTACGGCGGCAATCTGGCGAAAAAGCCGGAACTGATCGCGCTGAACAAATGCGACGCGCTGGATGCCGCGACGGTCAAGCGCAAGGTGGCAGCACTGAAAAAAGCCAGCCGCAAGGAAGTTTACCCGATTTCCGCCGTGGCACAGAAAGGCGTTTCCGGCCTCCTGAACCTCATCGCCAAGAAAATCCGCTGAATCCACGGCACGATTGCCCTGATTAAAAACACCTGATAGCGTTGTAAATAGAGGTTCTTCTTTCACGGAGGTTACACCCATGCGTTACGCTGCCCTGTCCGCTTTCATCGCTCTTCTGGCTTTTTCCTCCGCCGCCCACGCGCAAGCCTATGCTCCCGCACCGGTAACGCCGACCGCGCCTGCCGCCCCTACCACACAAAATTTCGACCAGTATCCGAGCTACATCCAGATGAGTTCACAAATGCCGGACGGCAGCGAGGTCGTTTTGCGCTGCGGTTATACGCAAAACGGCATCACCATTTTGGCGGACCCCGCCTACATGGAAATGTCCGTACTGAGCAACGGCAACTACTTGCGTTACCAGCGTATCGATAACAAGCTCGTGGTGTCCGTTCCGGCACAGGAAGGTGTTACGCGCCTGCTTATGGAAGTTGTTGAACCCACCGGCATCACCATCGCCAAGAACTGCCAGAGCAACAACGCCAATGATACGATTCAGGGCTGCGTCGGCGCGCAGCCTTTCATGCCTGCGGCGCAGGTCCAGCAGCAGGACCAGAACGCGGCCAGCCAGTGCGGCGCCCTTCTGGCCCGCGCAACGCCGCAACTTAATCGCACCACCTACAGCGCGCCGAAAACGGACATATTCAAAAACGCACTGCGGCAAAAAGTGGGTATGCTGGAAGCTCCGTGATGACGTTTTCGATATCCACATAAGGACTTTCCATGGGCAAAACCTACAAAAACGCTACCGAAGCGCTGGCCGGACTGCTCCGCGACAATATGACGATTGCCGCCGGCGGCTTCGGCCTGTGCGGCATTCCCGAACACTGCATCGAAGCGATCAAAGCATCGGGCGTGAAAGGCCTGACCATCGTCAGCAACAACGCGGGCATCGACGGGTTCGGCCTCGGCAAGCTGATGGAAGGCGGCCAGATCAAAAAAATGATTTCTTCCTATGTCGGCGAGAATAAATTATTTGCGGAACTCTATCTGTCGGGAAAACTGGAAGTGGAATTTAACCCGCAAGGCACGCTGGCCGAACGCATGCGCGCGGGCGGCGCGGGTATTGCCGGTTTCTATACCAAGACCGGCGTCGGCACCATCATTGCCGAAGGCAAGGAAGTGCGCGAATTCGACGGCAGCCAGTATGTGCTGGAACGCGGCATCGTTTGCGACCTTGCCATCGTCAAGGCGTGGAAAGCCGACGAAGAAGGCAATCTTGTGTACCGCAAAACAGCGCGAAACTTCAATCCGCTCGCGGCTACCTGTGGACGCATAACGGTGGCGGAAACCGAGCTATTGGTGCCGGTCGGGCAGATCGATCCCGACCTTGTTCACACGCCCGGAATTTTCGTGCAACGCCTGTTCAAGGGCGAGAGATTCGAAAAACGCATCGAGCAGCGCACGACGCGTAAAGCCGCTTAGGAGAGATTATGCCCTGGACACGCGAAGAAATGGCCGCCCGCGCGGCGACGGAGCTGCAGGAAGGCTTCTACATCAACCTCGGCATCGGTATCCCGACGCTCGTCGCCAATTACATTCCGAAAGGCATGCAGGTCGTATTACAGAGCGAGAACGGCATGCTCGGCATCGGCCCGTTCCCG
>JAATFY010000093.1 GCA_015654915.1 Rhodospirillales bacterium | reverse complement strand
GACGCGCAGGAGCAAATGGAGCAGCAGACGCAGATTCTGACTGAACTGGTCACGACGCTGGGTATTCTCGATGCACATATGCAGGAAATCCGCAGCCAGGTTACGGGGCTTAAAGCCGGATAAATATGGTTAATACCAACGCTGGGCCGAAAATAAAAAAGGCATGGCGCACGGCAACAGACAGACCTAAGATATGTCCGGATATTTTATGAGATAGTTGGAAGAAAATTATGAAGAGAAAGAAAACCAGAATCAGCCCTGAGGTGCGGATCATTGTTACCGCCACCAAACAGGGAAACCCCGAAGCTCAGTACAATCTCGGTTGCCATTATACCAAAGGCACCGGCATCCGTCTCAGTTATGCCATGGCGCGGAAATGCTTTAGCAGAGCCATTGCGCAAGGCCATGCCGGCGCCATGCACAAGATCGGCGTGCAATATGAAAGCGGCTTTGGCGTCAAGATTAATATGGCTTTGGCGTTCAAATGGTACCAGAAGGCCCTCAATGCAGGACACTCCGGCAGCGCAAGCGCCATAAAACATGCAATCTCGAAGGCTGACATCCAGACGACATCAAAACCAAATCAATTGGTGTATGTTTTTGCCGACGGCAGCAAAGTTCGGACAAACCTGACGTATCATACTACGCCTCACAAATCCGCAAAGCCGTAATCAAAAAAACGTCCTTGATGCTATGACCATCGCCGGTTAAAACGACATAATTCCGTTTTCAAATAATACTGGGGACCTATGGCTGCGTTATCAACCGAGCTCGTTTTTATAAGAATTGCCGATGCCGAAGCAAACAAAGATTCTGCGACTTTATTTAAAATCGGCGTTGAGTTATCCGAGTAAGACCCGGCAAATAAGGATCGCCTCTACATTGAAAGGTGTTTTCGTGCTGCAGCGCTCATGGATCATATTCCATCCATGTATAATCTTGGAACATACCTAGCTGATAAACAGGCTATCAAACCGAATAATAAGCAAGACTACGCCGACGCGGTATATTGGTTTAAGAAAGCCATTGCAGAGTTGACAAAAAAGGCGGCAATACAAGGCAGTTTTAAAGACCTCCCCCAAATTCTTCCCGAAGCCCTCAATAACCTTGGTGCCTGCCTTCTACACGACGCGAGCAAACCGGGAAATAGAGGCGAGGCAATAAGTTGTTTTCGTCAATCGGCGGAATTAGGATGTACAAAAGCCGCGGAAAATCTTCGCACTGTGGGGTTATAAAAACTTATACCCTACTCCGCCGTCCAGCCGCCATCGATGCTATAGGCCGAACCGGTGATCAGTTTGGCGGAATCCGAGCACAGGAATACAACCAGCCCGCCGATTTCTTCCGGTGTCACAAATTGCATCGCGGGCTGTTTTTCAGCAAGGAATTTCTTGGCTTCATCATCCTTCGATGTCCCGTCCTTGGCCGCCGAAGCGTCGAGCTGTTTCTGTACCAGCGGCGTCAGCACCCAGCCGGGGCAAATGGCGTTGCATGTGATACCGTCCTTGGCTGTTTCCAGCGCGATAACCTTGGTCAGGCCAATGAGGCCATGCTTGGCCGCGACATAAGCCGCCTTGTCGGGACTCGCAACCAGCCCGTGCGCCGACGCGATATTGATAATGCGGCCCCAGCCCTTGCTGCGCATCAATGGCACCGCGCGACGTGCGGTGTAAAAGGTGGAAGACAAATTCGTGGCGATAACGGCATCCCATTTTGCCAAAGGAAACTCTTCGATAGGAGCCACGAACTGGATGCCCGCGTTATTGACGACGATATCGAGCGACCCGAAGGATTTGATCGTGGCATCGACCATGGCGTCGATCTGTTCCGGCTTGCTGACATCGGCGGGATTGTATTCGGCCTTCACGCCAAAGGCGGTAATTTCACTTTTGACCTGCGAGATGGTTTCCGGCGTATCCCCGAAACCGTTGGTCATGATGTTAACCCCTTCTTTTGCGAGGGCATGTGCAATGCCGCGGCCGATGCCGCTGGTCGATCCCGTTACAATGGCCGATTTACCTTTAAGCATGGCGATCTCCTGATTTTGTTTTACCACGTGCCCTTGAGGTACGTGACATGCCCCATTTTGCGACCGGGACGGATGTCGGCCTTACCGTAGAGATGCAAACAGGCCTGCGGATCTTCGAGCAGTTGAGGCCAGCGCCGCACATCGTCGCCGATAAGATTGTGCATAACGGCACGACTATGTGGCAAAACCGAGGCGAGCGGCAAACCGCAAACGGCACGCACCAATTGCTCGAACTGGCTGCAGGCGCAGGCATCGATCGTCCAGTGGCCGGAATTATGCGGGCGCGGCGCGATTTCATTCATCAGTACGCGATGCCCGTTTTTATCCGGCTGCCGCAGCACAAACATTTCGACCGTCAGCAGCCCCACAACGTTAAGTTTTTCCGCCATTTTACGCGCGATATGCTCGGCTTCTCCGGCAATCGCCGGGTCGATACCGGCGGGAGCATGTGTCTCGGCCAGAATATGATTGCGGTGAATATTCTCGACGGCAGGATAAGCCATCGTCGCCCCGTCGGCGCGGCAGGCGACGATCACCGAAATTTCGCAGGCAAAATCGATAAAAGATTCGAGAATGCCCGCGTTGCTGCCCATGGCTTTCCATGCCGCCTCGGCGTTCGTATCGGGCATTATTCTTATTTGCCCCTTGCCGTCATAACCCATGCGGGTGGATTTCAGGACGGCGGGCAGAGGAAAGTTTTTCATCGCCTTATCGAGTTCGGCAGCAGAATTCACAATGACAAAATCCGCCGTGCCGACGCCGATGCTTTTGGCGAATTCCTTTTCCTGCGCACGGTCTTGCGATATGCGCAAAACATTCACTGAAGGATAAACCGCCATGTGGGGCGCCAGAATTTCCAGCGCCTCGATCGGGATATTTTCCCATTCCAGCGTCACGACATCGACCTGTTTGGCGAATTTTTCCAGCGCGGCGCGGTCGGTAAACGTGCCTTCCGTATGTGCCGCCGCGACGGCTATGGCTGGTTCATTCTTATCGGGACAGAAAATATGGCATTTGTAGCCGAGCCGCGCCGCCGCCAGCACCGTCATCCGGCCCAATTGGCCGCCGCCGAGAATACCGATGGTGGCGCCGGGCGGGATCGTTTTCATTTTTTCTTGCGCGCCTTTTTCGGCTTCAATGCAATTGAATTGGTTTGCGCCTGCCGCCAGTTGCGCAATTCCTGCGCCAGAACTTTATCCTGAAGCGCCAGAACCGACACAGCCAGCAAACCGGCATTCACGGCGCCCGCTTCGCCAATTGCCAGTGTTCCGACCGGCACGCCCGCAGGCATTTGCGCGATGGACAGAAGGCTGTCGAGACCGTCCAGCGATTTGCTCCGCACCGGCACGCCAAAAACCGGTAAGGTCGTCAGCGAAGCCAGCATACCCGGCAAATGGGCCGCGCCCCCTGCCCCGGCGATGATAACTTGGAGCCCGCGCGAGGCCGCCGAAACTGCATACGAAAAGAGGCGCTGCGGCGTGCGGTGCGCCGAGACGACCACGGCCTCGAACGGCACGCGAAACCCGTGCAGGACGCCAGCGGCATGCTGCATTGTCTCCCAATCCGATTGGCTGCCCATGGCAATGCCGACGAGCGCCTGTGTTGAAGGTTTTGTGGCGGTTTTTCTGGTCTTGCGCGGCATAAATACCCCCTGAACGGCCCAAGTTAACCTGTTTTTGAGGAAATACATAGAAACTTGTGCGATGTGGGGAGCCGGTAAATACTGGATTCCCGTTCCCTTTTCAGGCCAACCGATGACCAAACTTCTCGACCCCGCCATAGACTGGCTTGCCGATGCGCCGCTGACGCCCGAGCAGCGTCAGGTCTGGAACCAGATGCGCGGCGAACTGGTCGATACGCGCGCCCGTCTTGCGGAGATGGAAAACAGGATCAAACTGATGCAGCGCGAACCGGGCGACGAGCCGGTGCAGTCGATCCTGACGCGTCCGGAATTCAACCGCGAAGTCGCGCGCATGCTGGCCTTCGACGAACGCGACGGCGGCACGTCGAGCGTCCACTATTACGATTTCGAAAATCTGGACAGCATAACGTCGCGCTACGGGAAGTCAGTTGCCAATGCGGCATTGCATGAGATCAGCAGCGTGCTGATGAAAAACGTGCGCGGATCGGATATCGACGGCCGTCTGGCGCCGGATGAATTCGGCGTGCTGCTGGTCCGCTGCGATAATCCCGCGGCATGGATGAAGGGCAAACTTCTATCGAATGCCCTGCATGAAAAACTTGTTGAAATTCACGGCAACAAACTGGGCCTCGAGAT
>JAATFY010000096.1 GCA_015654915.1 Rhodospirillales bacterium | reverse complement strand
TTATGACATTGCTGCCGGGCGATGTGATCGCCACCGGAACGCCCGACGGCGTCGGCCGCGGCCGCAACCCGCCGCGTTACTTAAAAGCGGGCGAAGCGCTGGAGCTTGGCGTCGATGGCCTCGGCGCGCAGAAGCACCGGATTGCGGATTAGGATTTAAGCGCGAAAATTGCATCGACCTCGACCGCGGCGTTGCGCGGCAGGTTGCCGACGCCGACGGCGAAACGCGCATGCTTGCCTGTCTCGCCGAACACCTGCTGCATCAGTTCGGACGCGCCGTTCATCACTTCCGGCTGGCTGAAAAAATCCGCCGCCGAAGCCACGAAGCCGCCCAGTTTGATGCAGCCCGCGACCTTGTCCAGATCGCCGCCGCAGGCCTTGTTCAGATGCGCGAGGATATTCAATGCGCAGAGCCGCGCCGCTTTCTGGCCGGTTGGAATGTCGACCTCGGCGCCGAGGCGTCCGGTGATGTTCAGCTTTCCGTCTTCCATCGGCAACTGGCCGGAAATGAAGACGAGATTGCCGGTAATGACATACGGCGTGTAGGCCGCTTGCGGCACGGCCGGTGCAGGCAACGTGATGCCGAGATCGGCAAGTTTTTTGGCAATGACAGACATGGATGATTAACGCCCGACGAGTTCTTCTTCCTTCTTATCGCCCGAAGAAGGCACCGGAGGCAAGGGCTGATATTTGAAAGTGAGCTTGTCCGTGTCCGTGTCCGCGTCGAAGCCGACCAGAACCACGCCGCCTTTTTGCAAATCGCCGAACAGCAATTCTTCCGCCAGCGGCTTTTTAAGATGCTCCTGAATGATGCGGCCGAGCGGACGCGCGCCATACATCGGATCGTAGCCCTTCTTGCCCAGCCATGCGCGGGCTTCACTGGAAAGCTCAATCGTCACGCCGCGGTCGGCAAGCTGGCCTTCCAGTTGCAGCACGAACTTGTCGACGACGCGGTCGATAACTTCGGGGCTCAGCGCGTTGAAGGTGATGATGGCATCGAGCCGGTTACGGAATTCCGGCGTGAACATGCGGTTGATGGCGTCGGTGTCGTCGCCTTCGCGTTTCTCGCGGATGAAGCCGATGGCAGCCTTGGTCAGGTCGGCCGCGCCCGCATTCGTCGTCATGATCAGGATCACGTTGCGGAAATCGACCACCTTGCCGTTATGGTCGGTCAGCTTGCCGTGATCCATCACCTGCAAAAGAATATTGTAGAGATCGATATGCGCTTTTTCGATTTCGTCGAGCAGCAGCACGCAATGTGGATGCTGATCCACGGCGTCCGTCAGCAAGCCACCTTGGTCGAACCCGACATAGCCGGGGGGCGCGCCGATCAGGCGCGAAATGCTGTGGCGCTCCATATATTCGGACATATCGAAGCGTTTCAGCTCGATGCCGAGGCTGAGCGCCAGTTGCCGCGCCACTTCGGTCTTGCCGACCCCCGTGGGGCCCGAAAACAGATAGGAACCGATGGGTTTTTCCGGCTCGCGCAATCCCGCCCGCGACAGTTTGATGGCGGCGCCAAGCGCCTGAATGGCGCTGTCCTGCCCGTAGACCATGGCTTTCAGGTCGCGTTCCAGATTGCGCAGCGTTTCGCGGTCGTCCTGATTGACGGACTTCGCCGGGATGCGCGCGATCTTGGCGACGATGTTTTCGATATCGCCGATCTCGATGATCTGTTTGCGCTTGTCGGGGGACAGCAGCATTTGCGACGCTCCCGCCTCGTCGAGCACATCGATAGCTTTATCCGGCAATTTGCGGTCGCCGATATAGCGCGCCGACAATTCCACCGCGCCCTTGATGGCTTCGTCGCTGTATTTCACCTTGTGATGCTCTTCGTAATAGGATTTCAGGCCGATCAGAATCTTGATCGCGTCTTCCTGTGACGGCTCATTCACATCGATTTTCTGGAAACGGCGGACGAGCGCGCGGTCCTTCTCGAAATAATTCCGGTATTCCTTGTAGGTGGTGGATCCTATGCAGCGCAACTGGCCGTTCGCCAAAGCGGGCTTCAGAAGGTTGGAGGCATCCATCGAACCGCCGGACGTGGCGCCCGCGCCGATCACCGTATGGATTTCATCGATGAACAGAATGGCGCCCGGGGTGGCCTTAAGTTCGGCGAGGACGTTTTTCATCCGTTCCTCGAAATCGCCGCGGTAGCGCGTTCCGGCCAAAAGGCTGCCCATATCCAGCGAGAAAATAACCGCGTTTTGCAGGACTTCCGGCACTTCGCCCTTGGTGATGCGCCGCGCGAGGCCTTCGGCGATGGCGGTCTTGCCGACGCCGGATTCGCCGACATAGAGCGGATTATTTTTCTGGCGGCGGCAGAGAATCTGGATGGTGCGCTCGACCTCGGCAGTGCGGCCGATCAGCGGATCGATTTTGCCTTCCTGCGCTTTCTGGTTGAGGTTGGTGCAATAGGCTTCCAGCGCATCCTGACCCTTTTTCGCGCCGCGCTCGTTGACATCTTCATCGGTGCCGGCGTGCGCATCGCCTGCGCCTGCGTTCGATTTCGATTTGGTGATGCCGTGCGAGATGTAATTGACGGCATCGAAGCGCGTCATGTCGTGGCCCTGCAGGTAGTAAACCGCATGGCTTTCGCGTTCGGAGAAGAGGGAGACGAGGACATTGGCGCCGGTCACTTCCTCGCGGCCGGAGGATTGCACATGGATAACGGCGCGCTGCAGCACGCGCTGGAAACCGGCGGTGGGCTTGGCATCCTCGTTCGTGTCGGGGGTAGTGAGGCCGGTCAGTTCCTCGTCGAGATAGGTGCTGAGCTCGATGCGGAGTTTTTCAAGGCTGACATTGCAGGCGCGCATGACCGCGACGGCGTCCTGGTCTTCGGTCAGGGCCAAAAGCAGGTGTTCGAGCGTGGAATATTCGTGGCGGCGTTCGTTCGCCAGCGCCAAAGCGCGGTGCAAGGTCCGTTCAAGATTGCGTGAGAGCATTAAAAACCCTCCTGTGACGTCCAATAGCCAAACATTACCATTAACAGATAGTAACAATCCAACCCTAAACAAGGGGTTAAACCCCTGATTTTGGCGCCTATCCGCGCCCGCGATAGGGCGCTACGCCAGTCTCCGGCACACAGACATCGGCAGGGAGGCGGCCTTTCTGGAAAAAGACGTCAATCGGCATGCCGCCGCGCGGGTACCAATAGCCGGAAATGCGCAGCCATTTGGGAGCGATGGCCTTGATCAGCCGGTCGCCGATGCCGACCGTGCAGGCCTCGTGGAAATCGCCGTGATTGCGGAAGGATTGCAGGAACAGTTTCAGCGATTTGCTCTCGACCAGAAATTTACCCGGCACGTAATCGATAACAATGTGGGCGAAATCCGGCTGGCCGGTAATGGGGCAGAGGCTCGTAAATTCGGGGCAGGTGAAGCGCACAAGATAATCGTGCTGCGCGAAAGGCTTTGCTACCTTTTCCAGTTTTGCCTTGTCGGGGGACGCGGGAATACCGGCCTTGTGACCGAGGAGGGAAAGAGATTTGTAGGAAGGCTTTGCCATCACCGCTTAGCTAGTATCAACCGGTGGTCGAATTGTCTACCCTTCTTCCGAGGTTTCCCCGGATTGGGGTGTTTGGCAGCACGGGCAGCGTGATTGGCAAGCTGGTCGGCCACGTCATTCCATGGAATGGATGTGTGGCTTGGCACATATTCAAAAGTAACAAGCGAATGTAAGCCAATGGCAGCTTCAAATTTTTCAACGAGCGGGTCCCCTCTTTCGATGGCGCGCAATTTTCTGAAAGCAATTCGTTCGGCTTGCTTAATTACAAACTGTGAATCCGTAAATAAAGTGACGGTCGATTTTGGCGGCAGACTCCGCAAGCCATGAAGAGCCGCAAGAGTTTCCGCCGCATGATTATCATCACCATAGACGCCGCCGGAATTTCTTTTCCACTCCACGCCCGCGTTTAGAGCAACCCATCCCCAGCCGATAGAGCCATGGACAATCGAACCATCTGTATATAAATCGAACTTCGAAGAATCACTCATCTAATTATCCTACATCAACTTATTATTCCTTTTCCATCGTGCATTGCAGGGGATGCTGGGCCTGATGCGCCGCCGCCATGACCTGCGCCACCTTGGTTTCGGCGACTTCGTAAGTATAGACGCCGCACAGGCCGACGCCTTTTTTGTGGACATGCAACATGATGCGCGTGGCTTCCTCGCGGCTCTTGTTGAAAAAGGTTTCCAGCACCAGCACGACGAATTCCATCGGCGTGTAATCGTCGTTCAGCAGAAACACCTTGTACATCGACGGTTTTTTGGTGGCGTGTTTCGGTTTGAGGACGATGTTGGTGTGCGGCGTCACGGTGCCCGCGTCGCCTTCCTTGTCGCCGGCATAAGGCCGGATTGTCGTGCGTGGAATTGTCATAGCGCCATTATAGCCAAACCGCGCCGCGTTCGCCATACGCAAGCCAAAGAAAAGGCCGATGCAGCGTGAGCCGCATCGGCCTTTTAAAACACGATTTATATTCAGGCGGCTTTGGCTTCCTGTTCCGTGCCGGATTCCATGGCCTTCAGCGTCTGGATCAACGCTTCGTATTTGGCGGCGCCCTGCTTGCGTCCGTCATAGATGATGCGGTCTTCGTAATCGGTGATCCACAGCGCCTTCGGATTGCGGCGCGCGATCACGATATCGCCCTGCGTATGCGCGGCAAAAGGCGAGCGGTGCATCTTCATGATGATCAGGCCTTCGCCGAATACCGATTGCATCGGCGCGGCTGCCTCTTCGGGCAGGCCGTTCATGGACAAATCGCCGGTGCCGTCGGTCACCGAAACCACCTCGAGTTTGCCCCATTCGGTCGAGAGGGCGAAACGCGAACGCGCGCCGTCGGACAGGCCTTTCTGCGCCTGATTGTGCAGGCGCCAGGCTTCTTCGACCGGCACCGCGAACGCCTTATGGCCTTCGATCTCGCGGCACTGGAAAATATATTTGAAAGACACGCCGCCGCGCCGCAATTCGCGATGCAGCAGATGCAGCGCTTGGGCGTCGTCGTTGACATGGAGAATAACCGGCGTCTGGTTGTCGAAGCTGACGAAAGCCAGACTGCCGAGATGTGCCATCGCCTGTTTGACCGAGGCCAGCCAGACATAATGGCCATTTTCCTGCTTGTACTGGTTCTTCTCGTCGCGTTCCAGGAACTCGTCCGGATGCGTGAAATGCATGACGATATTGATGTGCGTGTTCGGATAGCGGGCATGGAAGATACGCAAGGTTTCCGCGAGAGCACCGTCGAAACGCATTGGGCGGAACGCCATTTCCTTGGTGCCGATACGGACGACATCGACGCCGGCTTCGGCGCTGGCCGCCAGATATTTGTAAAGCTGCTTGTTGGACAGGACCATCGGGTCGCCGCCGGACAGCAGGATTTCGGAGACGGGCCAGCGTTTCTCGCCGTTCTCGTCGACGCCGCCGCGCGCGGCGAGGTCGCGATTGTAGCCGAGCACGTAATCGCGCAATTCTTCCGGCTTCACGAGGCCTTTGCCGGTCGAGCCGTTGAAAAGGTCGAGGCGGTAGCAATAACGGCAATGCGCCGAGCAGGCGAGGGCGGTATAACCCAAAACGATTTCGTCATATTTATGCAGCAGCTTGCCCTTGAGTTCGTCGGGGCTGTAGCGGATCTGGTTGGAGGGGTCTTTTTCGCCGCTTTTGTCGATAGCTTCGGCGACGATCGGCACCACAAGGTGCTGAAGCGCGGGGCTGGGCGGCATGGCGGGAAGAAGGATGTTGCCGTTGGCGTCGGAAAGGCCTTCGCCCTTCACCAGCGCCATGTAATAGGAATTGATGCCGAACACCATGCGGCTGTCGACGCCTTTTTCCTGCATCCCCTTGATCTGCTCCTCGCTGTAGAAATTGCGCAGGACGTTGAACACGCCTTCTTTTTCGAAGCGTCCGCGGATCGGTTTGACCTGCGACAGTTCGGTATCCGGCAATTCCGGAACGTCGATCGGCGTCGATGCAGTCATTTAAATTCCCCCTGTTTCTTTTTTCGCCGGCCTTAAGCGGCGGCCGACATGGATTTCTTTTCGACCCAGCGGCAGATTTCCTCGGTGCCGCGGACGTTGTTCGCCAGATGCTGCTGATGGAAATTCTCATCCAGCGGTTTCTGCAAACCGGCCTGCTCGGACGCCTGCAACGCCTTGGTGCCGTCGAAATCGACATAGGCAAGACGCGCGCACAGATGTTCCTTCGGCATGCCGAACACATCGCCGTACAGAAGCGCCACGCCGGTCTCGCGCATCAGCATCTCGCAAAGCTGCTGCGAGCCGGTGATGCCCTGGCGGCGGAACGCTTCGGCATGTTTCGAGAAGTCGAGGAACAGATAGAAAGCGCCTTCGGGCTTTTCCGCGCCGATGCCCGATTTCTGCAGACGCTCGGCCATCCATGTTCCGGATTGCGCCAGAATGCGGCGTTGGTGCGCAAGGTAATCCTTGGTCGCCTGATCCCAGATATAGGCCTCGCACGCCGCATATTGAATAGGGGCCGCCGCGCAGGAATAGGTTTCGGATGCGATGCCGAGCATCGTCTGCTTGAAAGCGCCGTCCAGCGCTTCGGGCAGCAGGGCGACGCCGAGGCGCCAACCGCCGGCGCCGAACCATTTCGACAGGCCGCCGGTCGTGATGGTGCCTTCGGGATATTCGAGCGCCAGCGGATGATGCTCGCCTTTGTGGTTCAGCAAACCGTAAATTTCGTCCGAGACGACGATGACGTTATGCTTGCGGAACACTTCGGTCAGCGCGCGCTGCTCGGCCGCTGTGTAGCCGAGGCCTTCGGGATTGCCGGGATGATTGAGGATCAGCATGCTGGGAACGTTCTTGTCGGCTTTTTTCGCCAGCGCTTTTTCCATCGCTTCCGGCGTCACGCGCCAGCGGCCCGCCGCCGTGGTAATGACCGGAATGGCGTTGTGGCCGAGGATTTTCGCCTGCGGCGCGTAGGACACCCATGCAGGTGCCGGGATCAGGATATCGGCCTTGGTCATGGCTTCCATCGACGTGAACAGAAGGTTCTTCGAGCCGTCGGCGATGAGGATGCGCGAAGCCGGAACATCGAGGTTTTCCGCGGCTTTATGGAAAGATGAGACGCGTTCGCGCAGAGCAGGCAGGCCCTGCACCGGCTCGTAGGTTTTCTGGAAGGCGTTCTGTTTCAGCGCCTCGATGGCGCGCGCCATCTGCGGGAAGGGGGACTGGCCGAAGCCGAAGCGGATGACGGGTTCGCCCTTGCGAACCTTCTCCTGCATCATTTCGTTGATCAGCAGCGTGCCGGATTTCTCGACCGGACGGATATATTTTTCGTTGACCAATGACATGGGCAGTCTCCTTGCGGGTTTTGGGGTATGGCCGGAGAATTATCTCTCCGCCTCCCGCAAGGACAATCTGGCGCCGAAAACGGGTGCCACTTAATGACGAAATTTTAACTATTTCGCAATCCCCTTGTCGTGCAGTGCAACAATCTGGTGCAGTGCAACATAACGATTGCCGTAGGGAAAATACGCATAACGATGGGTGTTGAATATCGTTGTGCGAAGCTAACGCGTCAGCGCACAAATATACTTTCTATTGATTTTGGAATTTACGAAAACTGCAAATGATTACTTCAAATCATTCCGTGGTTCTGTGCCACCGTTTTCTGGTAAAGCCCTGCGTTCTGTCAATGGCGGCCTTCTCCAGATGCCCCTAGGCTTGCCGTCCGGATGGGCATAAGCGACGACTTTCGCAAAACCAATTTTTGCATGGAAACCCTCGGACCTGTAATTACGAGGTCCTTCCACAATGGCCGCAAATACGGGTAAATCCGGATATTGATCGGCGAAATGATCGTTGAGAATTCGCGCCAGCCCATGTCCTTTATGATCGGGGTCTGTGGCAATCTGTTTGACAACGGGTACATCGCCATATTGTTCTTTGGTGAATTTGGTGCCCAGATCGCCTTCGTCGGCCGGATGTTCGGGCCGGTAGATAACCGAAAAAGCGCCCGGGGTTCCGTCGGGCAGCAGGGCGGCATAAAGGCGTCCCTTCTTTCCAAGTTCCCTGTATTTTTCTTCCGTATAAGCGGCGACCAGAAAACCCGCTTGTTCCCATTGGGCGCGCACATCGCCGACGGTGCCTTCGGGAAGCGCCAGTTTTTTTGCGATAGCGTGTACGCTTGAGACCAGAATGTTGAAATTCGGCAGGTCGGGTGTTACTTGAATGACTTGAATATTATCCATTTTTATTTCCTATTTTATATTTCAACAATCAGGCAATCTGATATCAAATCAATAACACACAAACAAGACTCAATATTATGACATTATTGTGGGGCGTTTATGGTTAATTTTGTGGCGGTTGAAACAACAGGCGTACCTGTTTCAGGTGATTTGGGATCATCGTCGATTTTAGAGTGCAGATAACGGCGAACGACAATCTGGGCGCAATTCAAAAAAGTCATTCCGGCCAGCAAGGCGCCTCTGATGGAGTAAATTCCACCCGCTATGTAGGAATTTGTGCCATTGAGAACAGCTGTTGGCCATGAGATGAATTGTCCGGCCAAAGTAAAGGCTTTATGCAGTTTTTCTCTCTTCTTCACCCATTCCAGACCGGAGACAGTATAGGAGCTGCAGCCCAGCGTAACCGACGACCCGGCCAAGACTTGAAAAAACGCCGGTACGGACGGATTGGCCAAGGCTTTTGACCAATTCCTCGCCATTATATCCAGCGCCAGTTCCCTTAAGTTTACTTCCCAATGCGGATCGGCCAGAAGTTTATCTAAACCATTCCATGCCGTGCCCACGCCGACAATCGTGTATCCCGAAAATGCCGTGCTGAAACTGTTAAGAGAGTTTCTTCGAACGATATCGGGCAATCTTTTTTCGACTTGGCTGATCCCTGCTTGAGCCAGTTTTTGAACGTTGCCCACCGCCCATGAAAGAGCATTTCTGTGTTGGTCTATATATTCTGTAGCCTTCTTGTTGTTGGCTATCAAAATCATGCTGCCGGGAAAACGTACCGTCCAAATCAGAACTAATAACGGCCAACTTATATGTCCTTTATCGATGACGTAACCTGTATAAACGAAATCCGCCAGCATGTTATTAAGCGCGGTAAGCGCCGGCGCGGCGACTTCCAAAAAATTATCGGTAGATTGCCACTGTCGCGTTGCCCAAGCGCGAGCCTGTCTGAACTGAGTTAGAATGGATTCGGGAAATGTCATTTAAAAATACTCATGGCTTTTTTAAAGCGTTAGTCTTTCGGCCTCGACCGATGTTGACGATGGTGCCTTCCTTGTTGGCGAAGTGGCGCCATCGATTTTGGAATGAAGGTGCTGACGCGTAAAAAGTTGCATAAGACCCAGGCCCGTTATTACTGTTAGTAAAGCGCTCTTTACGGACAAGCCGCCTGCCAGAGCGGTGTTCATGGCGTTCAGGAACGGAAGCGGGAATAAAAGGTAACGCGCGGCGGCAGTATATTTCTTGTGCACATCGTCATCGTGCTGGATGCGATTCAGGCCTGACGCGGCATATGTGCCGGCGCCGACGGCAATGAATATTCCCGTCAGGGTTTGCACGCAAGCAGGCAGGACAGGGTTTGCGAACGCTTTTCCGATATCAAACGTAGTAACGTCATGAACCAACTCCGCGAGATGCGCGGTTTGGTTAGGGACGGAGACAAAGTGGTTGATGCCGTCGACAAGCACACCCGTTCCCGCAATCGTATAGCCCATGAAGGAAAGGGTAAAATTACCCGGCGCCTTTTTCCTGACAAAACGCGGAATATATTTTCTGATTCCGTAAACTCTTCGCCGCGCCAGTTTCTGCCCCGCATCCAAAAACGACAACAGAATATTTTTTTCATGTTCCCGAATGTATTTTCTCGCTTTTTTGTTTGTCGCCAGCATGAGCATGCTGCTGGGAAAGCGAATGCAAATGATAGTTGCGGCCAAAGCCCAGTCGATATGACCTTTGGCGTCGACGACGAACCCCATGTAGCAACAATCCCCCACCATATTATTGACGGCGCTGACGGCAGGCGCGGCCGATGCCAGAAAATGATTGAGGGATTTCCACCACTGCGTCGCTTCCAGCTTGGTCGCCGCGAACTGATGCTGGGCGGGTTTAAGTATTTTCATAAGAAATACGCATCTGTTTTAATGAATAAAGTAATGTTACATTTACTGCCGAATATCTAAACACCCTCAATACGACAAGTCTATTGCTTTCGGGAAACCGGGGTAAATGCCTTCAGGAAATGCTATTAACTTAACCATGTTTATACCCCACCCCCTTTCCGGCCCCGCCTTCGCCGGTTTGCGCATCGGCCTGCTCGGCGGGTCGTTCAATCCGGCGCATGCGGGGCATCTGGCCATGAGCGCCTATGCGCTGAAGCGGCTCGGGCTCGATCAGGTCTGGTGGCTGGCAGCGCCGCAAAATCCGCTGAAGTCCGGCAAAGGTATGGCGCCTTTTTCCGCGCGCATGAAACAGGCGCGCAAGATCGCTGTCCATCCCAAAATCATCATCACCGATCTGGAGGCGCAATTCGGCACGCGCTACACGGTCGATACACTGCGCGTCCTGAAAAAAAGATTTCCGCGCGCGCGATTTGTCTGGCTGATGGGGGCGGATAATCTGCAACAAATGCCGCGCTGGCATAAATGGCCGGTTCTCTTTCAATCGGTTCCGGTTGCCGTTTTTCGGAGGCCCGGCTATGCTGTCGGGCGCGGATCGGGCAAGGCGGCGCAACGTTTCGACCGGGCATGGCTGCCGGCACGGCGCGCGGGACAGTTGGCGCAATTGCGGGCGCCGGCATGGATGGTTCTGGATAACGCAATGAATAACCTGTCGGCGACGGCAATCAGGAAACAAACGAAAAAGGATTAGCAGCGTGGCAAAAGCAAAAAAGACGGCAAAGAAAAAATCTTCCGTTAAGAAACCTCCTGCCAGAAAAAAACCGGTCAAGAAAAAAGCGGTTAAAAAAAATCCGGCGAAGAAAGTCGTAGCGAAAAAAGTAATTTCCAAAAAAACTTTACCAAAACCTGTCGCGAAAAAAGTTCCTGCGAAAAAACCGGTTGTTAAAGCGGTCGCCAAACCGGCGGTTAAAGGGATAACGCTGCCGCCGACGCGCCTTAAGAAAGGCCCGTCCGGATTGCCGGAACAGCTTCTTGATGCAGCGCTGAAGGTCCTTGATGAACGTCAGGCGGAAGACATTTTCATCGCCGATCTCGCCGGTAAAAGCAGCATGGCCGATTACCTGATCGTGGCGTCCGGTCGCGCCGCGCGGCAGATTACGGCCATTGCGCATTACCTGCGCGAGGCGTTCGAGAAACTCGGCGTCAAGCAGATGCGTATTGAGGGCATGCATGACGCCAACTGGGTTCTGGTCGATGCTGGCGACGTTATTATCCACCTGTTCCGCCCGGAAGTGCGGCGTTACTACGACCTCGAACGCATGTGGGACGGCGGCGATGTCGAGCGCGCGGCGCTGATCCGCGAATAAATTTTAATGAAATTTTTTATCATCGCCATCGGAAAAATGCGCGGCGCCGAACTGGATGCCTGCGCCGAATATCTCAAACGGCTGAAGGGCGATGTGATTGTGAAAGAAATGGCGGCGTCGAAATCGCTGCCCGCTGCCGAGACGCAAAAAGCCGAAGCGGAGTTATTGTTGAAGGCGATCCCGCCGAAAGCCTTTGTCGTGTTGCTGGATGAGCGCGGCAAGGACATGACCAGCCGCGAACTGGCGGCGAAAATCGCAGGATGGCAGCAGCAGGGCAGCGATCTGGCTTTCGTAATCGGCGGCGCGGACGGCGTGACCGACAAGGTGCGGTCGCGGGCGAATTTTACCCTCGGCTTCGGGAAATTGACATGGCCGCACCGGCTGGTTCGGGTTATGCTGCTGGAGCAGCTTTACCGCGCCCAGCAGATCAATGCCGGGCATCCTTACCACCGGGATTAAGACATGAAACAGGAACTGAAAAAATCTTTCGCGCCGCTCGCC
>JAATFY010000049.1 GCA_015654915.1 Rhodospirillales bacterium | reverse complement strand
TGCTCCTGCCTTCCGCGGCGCTGTAAGGCGTAGGCCTCGGCTGCAAAGTCGAGATTGCCGAATCCCAGCCGACGATTGCGCCGACTGTTGCATGGCTGGGCCGCGTGGTTAACGCGCTTGGCGAACCTATCGACGGCAAAGGGCCGCTGTCGGTCGGCGACAATCCCCATCCGGTGCGCAGTGCGCCGCCTCCCGCGCATTCCCGCAAGCGTGTCGGCGGCAAGCTGGATCTCGGCGTCCGCGCCATCAACACCTTCCTGACATGCGGCCGCGGGCAGCGCAGGGGTATGTTCTCGGGCTCCGGCGTCGGCAAGTCGGTCCTGATGTCGATGGTGGCGCGATATCCGTCGGCGGATATTTCCGTCATCGGCCTGATCGGCGAGCGTGGTCGCGAGGTGCAGGAATTCATTCATGACGATCTCGGCCCCGAAGGTCTGGCGCGCAGCGTCGTCGTGGTGGCGACCTCCGACGAAGCGCCGCTGATGCGCCGTCAGGCGGCCTATATGACCTTGGCGATTTCCGAATATTTCCGCGATCAGGGAAAGGATGTTTTATGCCTGATGGACAGCGTGACGCGCTTCGCCACGGCGCAGCGCGAAATCGGCCTGTCGGCGGGCGAACCGCCGACCACCAAGGGCTTTCCGCCGACGACCTTTGCCGAACTGCCGAAATTGCTGGAACGGGCAGGGCCTGGCGAAGCCGGAAAAGGCACCATTACCGGCCTTTTCACCGTGCTGGTCGATGGTGATGATCATAATGAGCCGATTGCCGACGCGGTGCGCGGAACTCTGGATGGCCATATCGTTCTGGAACGCGCCATCGCCGAGCGGGGGCGTTATCCGGCGGTGAATATCCTGCGCAGCATCTCGCGCACCATGCCTAACTGCAACAAGGATGAAGAAAACAACCTCGTCAACCGCGCGCGGCGCTATCTTGCGGCGTACGAGAACATGGCCGAGATGATCCGCCTCGGCGCTTACCGCAAAGGCACCAACAAGGAAGTCGATGACGCCATGAATTATTACGGGCCGATCGAGGAATTCCTGCGTCAGGACAAAAACGAACGCACTGATCTGGCTGGCGGCTATGTCCGGCTTGCCGAGCTTCTGGGCGTGCCGTGGACCTAAAGTTAATACGTCATCCCGGACAAGCCGCGAGCAAGAGCGAGCGGCGCGATCCGGGACCCAGTGATATTTTCCATTGGCGCGTGCGGAACGCATGTCTGGATCCCGGCTTCCGCCGGGATGACGCTAATTTTTTTATGGGCGCCAGAACATGAAATCCCTATCCACTCTCATTAAACTCCAGAAAACGCGCGTCGACGAACAGCGCCAGCATCTGGCCAGGTTGCAGGCGCGGCTGCAGGAAATTGAAAACCAGATCGCCCAGCTGGAAATCAAGAAAGCGCGCGAGCAGGTGGCCGCCGAACAAAGCGCCGAGGCACGCACGACCTATGGGGTGTTTCTTAAGGTCGCCGTGAAACGTGGGCGCGAACTGGATCGCGAACGCCAGATTGCCGCGGCGGCGGTGGAAGCAGCGCATAACATACTGATCGAGATTTTCGAGGAACAGAAGCGTTACGAAATCGCCGAGGAAGCGCGCGTTGCGGCAGAAGACAAGGAAGAACGCCGTCGCGAACGCATCGAACTTGATGAAGTCGGTGGTGTGGTCCACGAACGGAAGAAGGCGAAGTGATTACGTCGTAATCGCTGCCTTATGTGCGGCTTTCTGGATAATCAGCCAGTGCTGGCGTCCGACCTGAAAATTCAGCGAGCCGGCGTAATCGATGCCGGTCAGGGCACGCGTGTAAGTTTCGCGTAAGTTGCGGTGCAGCCCTTCGGGCAGGATATTTTCACTGCGGACGATCATGTCCAGTTTTTTGGGCTGCACGAAACCGTCAAGCTGCATCGCGCCGAGCTTGCTCATGCGCACATCAATCAGAAAGCGCGTATGAGCGGCGCGCGCGCCGGCTGCGTTCTTTCCGGCGTCACGTTCACCCTGACCGTGAACATAGAAATTCACGATCTGGAACTGGTTATTGGCCTGCAGCGGTATCGGATAGGATCGCCATTCGCCCACCACGGCGTCCTGCGCCGTTTGTCCCGTATTGGTCAGTTCCTGCGTCAATTTGGCCAGAAGTTCGAACTTTCCGGCGCGGGTCAGGGCATCGACGGCATCGGCGCCGAGCCAATTGCGAACATCCCCCTGCTTGAACGCGCTCATGAAAAACAGCAAAGCGCCGGGCAAGCCGGCCGTCGGTTGCGGAATATGGTTCGCGATCACCTGCTGCGCCAGTTGCGGGTCGATCTGGGCCAGCGTCGTTAGGACTTGCTGGAGCGCGGCGAAATTCGGCGTATCGGGAATGGCCAGCGGCAACAGCGTTGCCGTTTTGGCCTGCTCGACCGTGACGAGGAGATTTGTGCCGACGGGGGCATTGGCGCTTTGTTTCACATAGAGGGTTGTATCCCCAGCCTGCAAAATAACCTGCCCGTTCGGCCCGTTGCCGGTAACGGTGGCGATGATCTGGTTCGGCCCCGGCGTCGGGAGGTTTGGCGCAACACTCGTCGCCGCAGTTGCAGTCGCCGTTATGGGCGGAGGAATGACCGCGTCGATGCGGAGGCTGACTTCGTTACCCGGCTGGAGCAGGGCTGCGGCAGGGGCAGGGCCAATATTGACCGCCGTCGTTGGAATGATCCGGGAAGAAACGGTTGTCGCCGCAATATTCTGTGGCGGAGGGGTATTCGATAAAATTTGTCCCTGTGTTTGCAAAAGGCTTTGGTCGGTTTTTATCTGCGCTTTGGCTGTCAAATCTCCGGCGATGAGATTGGGAAGCAATTCGGGAATGATATCCTGCGCCGGTATCAGCGTAAGCGCGCCCGGGATCGAAGGCGCATTCAGCGGCGGCGCAAGGACGGAGGGTTGCTGGGCCGCCGCCGTATTCGTCGGGAGAACGATGTTGGACGGAAGCACAATAGCCGGCAGCGTATTGCCGACTGCCAGAGGCGGCCTTTGCTGGATCGCAGCTTGCAGCAAAGTATTTGTCTCCGCGGCATTGGCCGGTTGCGGCGCGCCGGAAGTGGTCGGCAAGAGCAGGAAAGCCTGTGTCGGCGGATTGCCGGGCTGGATGACAAGCGTTATCGGTTTCTGGTTCTGCAAAAACGTAAGAAGCTGCTGGAGAAGTTTTTGCTGCTGGGCGTCGACCAGTTGCGGCAACAGAATAGTCAGGCTGCCGATAATACTGTTCAGCGTTATGGTGCCGTCGCCGGGAAGCTGCGATATTGTCGCATTGACTTGGATCTGGCGTACCAATTGCTGGATTTTGTCCGGCACATTGCTGACAGTCGCCTCAACCGGCGTGACGTTATTCGTGGCCGCTACGGGCGGAGGTACGGGTGGAGCAACGGCGGCTGTGGGCGGGATATCAACCATAAGAGCCGTTGCATCCGGTTGTTAAGAGATAAGACCCGCTATTGCCTCGACATCGCTGGCCGCTTCGCTGGCGGGCGAGCGCACCATGATGGATGTTTGCGCGCGTATGGATTCGCGGACTTTCGGATCGCGGCGGATGATGCCCGCCAGTTGCGGTTCGTAATGCAGGAAGGTCTCGCAGGCCTTGCGGATAGTCTCATACGTCTTTTGGCCTTCATTGGTATTCGCCGCCATATTCACGACCACGCGCATTTCAGCTTGCGGATTCGCCGCGCGGGCCAGTTTGATAAAGGCATACGCGTCCGTCAGCGAGGTGGGCTCGTCGGTGATCACGATATAAGTGAAAGCGGCGGGGCCAGCCATCTGGCGCACCGACCGGTCAACACCCGCGCCGAGATCGACCAGCACGTAATCATAGCCCCGCGCCAGCGCGATAAGATCGTTGCGCAATTCAGAGAGTTTCTGCGTCGCCAGCGTCGCCAGATTGCCGGAGCCGGAACGTCCGGCCAGAATATCAAAGCCGCCTTGCGTGTAGCGCATAACCGCGCCGGGTAATGTTGATGTGCCTTCGATGACGCCGCCAAGATCGCGCTCCGGCGTCAGGCCAAGCTGGATATCGACGTTGGCCAATCCCAGATCGCCGTCGAACAGGAGGACGTGTTTGCCGCGCGTGTCCATCGCATGCGACAGCGTGGCGGCGAACGACGTCTTGCCGACGCCCCCGTTGCCGCTGGCGATAGCGATCATGTTGCGGCCTTGCAGGGCGAAGGTTTGATCGC
>JAATFY010000267.1 GCA_015654915.1 Rhodospirillales bacterium | reverse complement strand
TCCAGCGCCCGGGTCTGGCGCAGAATGGAATGCTGCAACGCATAGGGAAGATAGCAATTATAGGCGTTGGCCGCCGTTCCTAGGAGGATTGCTGTCACCAGAACCACTCCTGCAACGAGGTTTCCGCCATGCCGGTCCGGAAAAAACCGCGCCAGCGCCGTTACGCACAGCAGCAGAAAACTGAACCCCGTGGGGAAACCGACCCGTTCAATATCGGAAAGAAAATAAAAATTGATAGCGTAGGACAGCGCGAACAACGGCACCAGCACGAAAGCGATGGCGAGAAAAACAATGGCGGCTTTTTTCTTGCGGTCCGGCAGGGCAAGAATGGGCGCGCCGACAAGAAAGGCCAATATCGTGATGAGTACAATGGGAGTCCAGGGAGACGTAAAATAGGCGGTGCCGTAAAGATAGCGCAGCAGCTTGAGCGGTGTTTTAAAGGGCGACGGCGCGGAAAGAAGTATCGCATGGTAACCTTTGCCGCCGCCGAGATCGAGGGTCCAGTAAAAAAACAGCCCGTAAAGAATGACACCGAAAAAAACGGGAAGTGCCGAGCACAAGGCAGGGTAAAGGGAATGACGCAAGGATCGCTGATTTCCGAAGAGAACCACCAGCGGAAGCGCGAGGATACACAAAACAAGCGCCTCGTAGGTCAGCAGTGAAAGGATTATGCTGACAACGCCCAGCGCTACCCAGCCGAGTGATATACGGTTGCGCAAGCGCAGAATAGCGCCCAGCGCCGCCAAAACAAGCATGGCAGAAAACTGCTGCGACATGTTGTGGCCACGCCACTGTCCCGCCCACGGCACCATAACCGCCGCCAGCGTCGCTGCCATCCAGCCGTTTACGCCGCGCACGACCGGCAATACGGCCCACCTTGCAATCACATATTTTGTGGCAAGCACGACCCCATAGACCAGAGCAAGCGCTCCTACGGCGCCATGGCCTAATATCCAAGTGGTGGCCAACAGAAGTGGTTCGAGAGGACGCGCAGGCGCGCCGCTCAAAAATTGCCTGAACCCTCCCTGTATGCCAACGCTGCGGAAAACGTCCAGAACGCCCCAACCTTCAAGCTCGGGGCGGACGAAAGCGAGCGCCAAGCCGACCAGTGCCGCTACAGTCGCGATTTCCAGCCAAAGCAATAGGCGGGGTTCTTCGTCCGTACGGAGGATATTTTTCAGATAGGAAATCAGTCCGGCCATCGGAATCCTGTTTTAACTTCCGGCTGCATACGGCTTTACCGCACATTTCCCGGGGGCACAACAGCAGAAAGGCAATTCCCACCCTTGGAAAGAACTGATACGATCCGCCGCCTTCTCCGGCCAAGAATACATTCATGTCCGATGGTTCCCGCCCATGACAAAAATTTCGGTTATCGTTCCGGTCTATAAGGAAGAGCATTCGATCCGTCCGTTTCTGGCGCGGCTGCAGCCGGTGCTGAAGCCGTTCGGCGATTACGAAATCCTGTTCTGCCTCGATCCCTGCCCCGACCGCACCGAAGCCGTGATCGCCGAGGAAGCAGCAAACGACGCGCATATCGGCCTTCTGGTTTTCAGCCGCCGCTTCGGCCAGCCGGCCGCCACCATGGCGGGCATCCTGAATTGCAGCGGCGATACTTGCGTCGTCATCGACGTCGATTTGCAGGACCCGCCGGAACTGATCCCGCAGATGTTCGCGCGGCTTGCCGAAGGCTATGAGGTCGTCACCGCGCGGCGCTCGAAGCGCGAGGGCGAGACATGGCTCAAGAAAGCGGTGTCATCTTTCGGCTATGCGGTCATCAACCGCATCTCGGACGTGGCAATTCCCCGCAACACCGGGGATTTCCGCATCATCACCCGGCGCGTGATCGAGGAATTGCGCGAGATCAACGAAAGCCACGGTTTCCTGCGCGGCCTCGTCGCCCTCGTCGGCTTCCGGCAGGCTTTCGTCGAGTATGAGCGCGACGCGCGCCATACCGGCACCGGCAATTACAACCGCTATCTCGGTTCGCTCAAGATCGGCTTCAACGGCATTTTCGGTTTCTCCACCTACCCGCTGTCGCTGATGCTGTGGACCGGCTTTACCATCGCCTTTCTCAGCATAATCCTGATCCTTCTGACTTTTCTGGCGAAACTTGTGCTGGGCGAAGGCTATCCCATGGGCGTACCGACGATTATCGTGCTGGTGCTGTTCATGGGCGGCGTGCAGTTGATGTCGATCGGCGTGCTCGGCGAATATATAGGCCGCATCTACGACGAAGTGCGGCGGCGGCCGCAATTCGTGATCGACCGCGCGCTGAACGTGGCGGTGCACGACAGCCATCGTCCGGGTTCCGGCAACCGCTGGCGCGCCAAAGCCGCCGCCGTGGACGAAACGGCGTGAAATGACATCTTTGCCGTTCGAGCTGCCCATACCCGAAGGATATAGCGAAAAGCCGGAATGGGACGAAACCGCCTTTCGCATCGGCGCGCAACGCGACCGGGTTCTTGCTTTCGGCGGCGAAGCTTCCGGCTGGAGCGAACCCCTCACCGCCCTGCATGAAGCCGCCGTCGGCGGCGGGCATTTTATCGATATCGCTTCACAGCGGCATGCGCTGGAAGAATTGCGGCGCAATCTTTCGATGCCGCAGCCGGTTATCATGGAAGTCGGATGCTCCGGTGGCCATTTCCTGCGCGAACTCGGGGCGGCGATGCCGGAGGCGCAGATTATCGGCGCGGATTACACCCGTGAAACGCTCGAGGCGCTTGGCGCAAAAATGCCCGGCATTCCGCTGCTGCAATTCAATCTTGCGCCATGCCCTCTGCCTGATGCCGCGGTCGATGCCGCG
>JAATFY010000269.1 GCA_015654915.1 Rhodospirillales bacterium | reverse complement strand
GGTTCCCGAGCCGATTTCCTTGGTCGAAAAGAACGGCTCAAAAATGCGTTGCAGATTTTCCGGCGGGATGCCGATGCCGGTATCGGAAACCTCGATGGCGACGTAATCGCCCGCCGGCATGTCGTCCTGGCCGCGCAGCACCCGCGTTTCCTGCTTGTGATTGCGGGTGCGGATGGTGACCGTGCCGCCGCCGCCCTGCTTACCGCCTTCCATGGCCGCGCGCGCGTTGACGACAAGGTTGATGATCACTTGTTCCAGCTGGCCCTGATCGACCTTGACCAGGCCTACGTCACGGCCGTGGATCATTTCCAGTTTCACCTGCGCGCCGATCAGGCGGCGCAGAAGATTGGTCAATTCCGACAACACGTCGACGAGGTTCAGCACGCGCGGCTGCAAGGTCTGCTGGCGCGAGAAAGCCAGCAATTGCCGCACGAGGTTGGCGGCGCGGTTGCCGTTCTGCTTGATCTGCATGATATCGTTGAAGCTCTGGTCGCCGGGCTTATGTCGTTGCAGCAGCAAATCGCAGAAACCGATCATGGCGGTCAGAAGGTTGTTGAAATCGTGCGCGACGCCACCCGCCAGCTGGCCGATGGCCTGCATTTTCTGCGACTGGGCGAATTGCATCTCAAGGCGCTTCTGCTCGGTCGCATCGATGAAGTAGAGCATCAGGCCCTGCAATTCCGTCGGCGATTCCGATTTGCCGACCAAACCGAAGCGCTTCACGAAAATCTGGGTGATGATTTCGCGCTCGCCCGCCATGTGGACTTCCAGCGGTTTGGTAAGATCGGCGCCGTTCAGAACCTCGGTCAGCTTCGCCATTGTCGCGGCGCGGTCACGTTGCGTTATCAATTCGGACATTTCAGAGCCAACGATGCCGCCGCGTGGACGACGGATCACGACATGGAACGCATGGTTGCATTCCATGACGACGAATTTGTTATCGAGCAGGAGAATGCCGATCGGCGCTTCGGCGAACAGGCGCTGGAAACGGTATTCCGAAACCGAAAGCGCCTGCTGCCATTCGCGCTCGGGCGAAAGATCGCGCACGATCGAGCGCGTGCGTAACGTCTTGCCGTCATCGCCCATGACGACAGTTTGAGTGATCGCGGCGGGGAACATCTGCCCGTCGCGGCGGCGCATAACGACCTCACCGCGCAATTCGCCCTGCGGCCCTGTCGCAATCGCATGCGCGGGCACCCCTTTGGGCGCCTCGCTCAGAACATCGTGCAGCCGCACATCACCTTTGACCAGTTCTTCGGGCGTTACCTGAAGCCATTCGGCCAATGTCTTGTTAACGAAACGGAATCGTCCATGCTGATCAACGGCAAAAATACCGACCGGCGCATGCGCCATGAAATCGAGCAGCTTGTTCTGCTCGTCGCGCATGGCTTTTTCCATGCGGCGACGTTCACTGATGTCCTCGAAGCGCCAGTGGAATATTTCCGGAAATCCTTCGATTGGCCGCGAGACGATACGCCGCCACTCGACGACCTTGCCGCCGCGAATGACCGGCAATTCGGCAATGCCCGGCTGCCCTTTCTGCAAAGTCGCCTTGACCTGTCTGAAGTCGGCGGCGACGGCGGGGCTCGCCGAAAAACGCGCCGCCAACGCCTGCTCCGCGTTCTGATTGCCGATATCAATCCAGCCGCGAAACGCGCGGTTGGCGAGAATGACCTCGCCCGCCTTGTTGGTGATGAGTTGCGGTGTCAGGACGCTGTGAAACGCTTCGCGCAAAAGCACTTCCTGATAGCTGTCTTCGCGGCCGCGACGCAATTGCTGCCACGTCATCCATGCCGCGCCGAACAGCATGCAGGCGACAATGAGGCTAATGATGGCGGCCGCCGTGCCCGACAGCAGATAAGGAACGACGATCGCCAGCGTCCCGAGCACCGTCATGGCCCCGAGCCCCCACAAAGCGCGCGGCGCTTCCTGTCCGGCAGCCGGTTTTACCGGCGGCTCACGCGTGAGCGCCGGCGGCTTGCTGTGGGATACCATCGGTTGGTTCGAAGTCATTGGCAGTTGGATACAGCCCTATCTTTAAGCATAGCTTAAAATTTCCGTTTTTTGAGCTT
>JAATFY010000036.1 GCA_015654915.1 Rhodospirillales bacterium | reverse complement strand
CTCGCCAACATGCGCTACTCGATCTCGAATACCGCCGAATACGGCGATTACAAGACCGGATCGCGCATCATCACCGATGAAACCAAACGCGAGATGAAACGCATTCTGGAGGATATCCAGAGCGGCCGTTTCGTACGCGACTTCATGCTGGAAAACCAGGCGGGACAGCCGAGTTTCAAGGCGATGCGCCGCCGTTCGGCCGAGCATCCGATCGAGAAAATCGGCAAGAAGCTCCGCGACATGATGCCGTGGATCGCCAAGAACAAGCTGGTCGACCGGACGGTGAACTGAGGATGGTTAGCCGGCGTTGAGAATATCGACGATCTGCTTTAAACTCGGATCTGGCTCGATATGTTTTGCGCGGTATGCCTCGATAAAGTCGCCGTGCACAAAGCCTACTTTCGCGACGCCTTGGGCAAGACGAATAACTTCCATCGTCCATTCATCGCGAATGCCTGGTTCCGGGCGAGTGCCGACCCGTGCTTTTTTGCCTTCTCTTACCAGAATTTCGAGCGCTGCCGTCACGAGAGCCGGAAGGCCTTTCTTTGTTTCTTCGACAAAGGAGAAAGCTGTTTTATCGTGCCGGTCAAACCCGCTGAGAAACGTATGAAGATCACTTGAGAACCTGAGGATATCTGGTGTGGATTGTTCCTGAGGGCGCAACAATTGTGCGGCTACGGCATATAAATTCCGGAATGTCTGAAGTTTGCCGGCGTCCATAATATCTCTCCCGATCAAATGTTTTTTATCAAATGGCGTTTTAATTTAGCGATTCCCTAGCAATACGTGCAATAGGCAAATATACTTTCAGACATCACTAATTTAATGACGACTGAGAAATACCTTAGTATAAACAATGGATTATAACGAGGTTAACCAATGACGGCCAAGATTCCCAAATCCAAACTTCCCTCCCGCCATGTGACGGAAGGACCGGCGCGCGCGCCGCACCGTTCCTATTACTACGCGATGGGGATGACGGAGGAAGAAATCGCGCAGCCTTTCGTCGGCGTGGCGACATGCTGGAACGAAGCCGCGCCATGCAATATTTCGCTATCCAGGCAGGCGCAGTCGGTCAAGCAGGGCGTCAAGGAACAAGGCGGCACGCCGCGTGAGTTCACCACCATCACCGTGACCGACGGCATCGCTATGGGGCATGCCGGCATGAAATCTTCGCTCGTCAGCCGCGATGTCATCGCGGATTCAGTTGAGTTGACCATGCGCGGCCATTGTTATGATGCATGGGTTGGCCTCGCCGGTTGCGACAAATCGCTGCCCGGCATGATGATGGCGATGCTACGCCTGAACGTACCGAGCGTATTCATGTATGGCGGCTCGATCCTCCCCGGCAAGCTTCACGGCAAGGATGTGACCGTGCAGGACGTGTTTGAGGCCGTCGGCAAGCATGCGGCGGGCAATATGAGCGACGCCGAATTGCACGAACTCGAATGCGTGGCCTGCCCGTCGGCGGGCGCCTGCGGCGGCCAATTTACCGCCAACACCATGGCGTGTGTGTCGGAGGCCATCGGCCTCGCGCTGCCCGGTTCCGCCGGAGCGCCAGCGCCTTACGAAAGCCGTGACCAATACGCAGTGGCATCGGGGCAGGCGGTGATGAAGCTTATTGAGATAAATTTGCGTCCGCGCGATATCGTCACGCTGAAGGCTTTGGAAAATGCCGCCACCATTGTTGCCGCTTCCGGCGGCTCGACCAACGCGGCGCTGCATCTTCCCGCCATGGTGCATGAAGTAGGAATTAAATTCGACCTGCATGACGTCGCCGCGATTTTCAAACGCACACCCTATATCGCCGACCTGAAGCCCGGCGGCCGCTATGTCGCCAAGGATATGTTCGAGATCGGCGGCGTGCCGGTATTGATGAAAGCCTTGCTGGACGGCGGTTTCCTGCATGGCGATTGCATCACGGTGACCGGAAAAACCATCGCCGAAAATCTGAAAGACGTCGTGTTCCCGAAAGATCAGGACGTTGTGCGCCCGACATCGAGCCCCTTGTCGCCGACCGGTGGCGTTGTGGGGTTGAGAGGCAACTTGGCACCTCAGGGTGCTATCGTCAAAGTCGCGGGCATGAAAAATCTGCAATTCAAAGGTCCCGCTCGTGTGTTCGACTGCGAGGAAGACGCCTTTAAGGCAGTCGAGCAGCATAACTACAAAGACGGCGACGTGATCGTTATTCGTTACGAAGGTCCGCGCGGCGGCCCCGGCATGCGCGAAATGCTGTCGACGACAGCGGCGCTTTACGGGCAGGGATCGGGCGACAAAGTCGCCCTTATTACCGACGGGCGTTTTTCCGGTGCCACGCGCGGCTTCTGCGTCGGCCATGTTGGTCCCGAAGCGGCAGTGGGCGGGCCCATCGGCTTGCTGCGCGACGGCGACATCATCACCATGGATGCCGATAAGGGATTGCTGCAGGTCGAACTGTCGGACGCCGAACTGGCGAAACGCAAAGCAGCGTGGAAACCGCGGCAGCATGATTTCCAGTCCGGCGCCATATGGAAATTCGCGCAGCTTGTCGGTGACGCCGAAAAAGGCGCTGTCACGCATCCCGGCGGCGCAGCCGAGACGCATGTTTACGCGGATATTTGATCAGAGAGGGGGGCTGGCAGGCTTGAATTCGACGACGCCGGTTTCGTAGCCCCGCGGCGGCGGTTCGGCCTTTTCGTTACTGATAATATGGTATTTTTGCGATGTCCCGTCGTCGAACTGAAGGGTGACGTAGTTTCCGACACTGCTGCTCACGGTCGCATCGGCGGTTGTTTCTGTAAGACGAGAGCCCCAGTGCCATGGTGAGGTTCCTTCATATGTATTTACCGCGCGAAATTCGGTTTGCGGAGTTATGTGTTTCATATTGAGGATCTTCTCCGTTACACCATTCTTGGCCACGGTATAGGCTGCCGCTGTTTGTTCTTTCTGTTGATCGAGAATAGTAGAGACAGAAAGAACAGAGAACATTGCCGTCGCGAAACTCATGAGGAGCAAAACAGGCGCGTAATTAACAGGTCTGAAGGTTTCTAAATCATCCAGTTGTGGCAGTTTGGTTGCTTGCGGAAATTCTTTCATTATTGCCGCCGCTAATGTTGTTGCGCTTTCTTCTACAGTACCAACATTTTCTTTTTGTCCCACCGCCGCTGCTAGGGCTTCGCCCGCGCCCGCCCATGGCCCTGCCACTACTTTCTCCGGAGGCTGCGGCAATTCAGAGGCGCCAAGGGAAACCCCTCTTCGTCTCATAACTTCCATAACTGCCTCTGTAAATGCTTTGTAACTTTCCAGAACTTCACCCACAAATTTTTCATTTTTTCGCATTTGCCCATCTATAAATGCTGTGGATTTTTCCAGCATTTGGGCCACGAACAGGTTCGTGTATGTGCGTTGTTCTAACGCAAACTGGACGAGCTGACGTTGAGTCTGGATTTCGTAATCCACCGAAAGATGGTCTTTTATCTGCTTCACCGCCATCCGGTAAAGCATCCAGCTTCCATGAAGCGGGAACAGGCCCAGACCAATAGGACCTGTGCTCGCGACTACTGCGACAACGGGGATGAAGGCCACAATTTCCGGTTTTCTTTTTGCGAAGTCTAAAACCGCGTTACCTGCGTGCCGCGCTAATTGAATCCTTGTCGAGATGAAATTGTCCTGTGTCTCCGGCATTATAATTTTTCCTGTAATTTTTATAATGAATGAAAATAGCAAGACCTCGCTCAAATGCAAGCCGCAATACGGATTTTACCATTATGGTTAACTTCTTTACCGCCAAAAGCTTGCGAGTTGCCAATTATGCGTCCGTAGCCTATTTATCAGGCGCTCTTTAATTGTCCGTCAGGTTCCATGTCAGAGAAAATCGCCGTTATCGGGCTCGGTTATGTTGGCCTGCCTTTACTTCTGGGGCTGGCCCGTAACCTCGATCATGTCACCGGTTTCGATATCGACAACTGGCGCATCGAGGCCTTGCGCGCCGGTAACGACTGGACCGGCGAGACTGACGCTAACCAACTCAAAAACACACGCGCGAAACTGACCGACAAGGCCGACGATCTGCGCGAGTGCAGTTTTTTCATCGTCACGGTGCCGACGCCTATCAGCCAGGGCAAGCAGCCCGATCTGGAGCCCATTCTCGGCGCCTGCAAAATTATCGGCGAGGTTTTGCGTTCGCGCAAAGGCAATATGCCAACATCCATGCCGCTGATCGTTTTTGAATCCACGGTTTATCCCGGCCTCACCGAAAATATATGCGGCCCGAAAATCGCGGAAATTTCCGGCCTGAAACAGCATCAGGATTTCCGGTTGGGCTATTCGCCGGAACGCATCAATCCGGGCGACAAGAAAAATACGCTCGATAATATTACGAAAATTATCGGCGCCGAAGACGATGCAAGCCTCGCGCGCATGGCCAAGGTTTACAGCGCCGTCATCAAGGCCGGATTGCATCACGCGCCGAATATCCGCGTCGCCGAAGCCGCCAAGGTTCTGGAAAACACCCAGCGCGATATCAACATTGCCCTGATGAACGAACTGGCCGTCATCTGCGACAAGGTCGGCATCCGCACGCATGATGTGCTTGCAGCGGCAGGCACCAAATGGAATTTTTTGAAATTCACGCCGGGGCTCGTCGGCGGGCATTGCATCGGCGTCGATCCGTTTTACCTGACGTCGCGGGCGGAAGAGCTCGGCTATCATCCCGAGGTCATCCTCGCCGGACGCCGCATCAACGACAATATGCCCGCCTTTATCGCGCAGAAAATCATCAAGCTTCTGGCCAGCGAAAGCGCGTTCAAATCCGGCGCCCGCGTCGGCATGCTGGGCCTCGCCTTCAAGGAAAACGTGCGCGACCTGCGCAACAGCCGCGTGCCGGAAATCGTCAGCGAGCTGGAGACCTACGGCATTACGGTTCTGGTGCATGATCCGCTTGCCGATCCCGACCATGCGCGGCACGAATACGGGCTTGAACTGCATGTGCGCGAAAAACTGAAAGACCTCGACGCGCTGGTGCTGGCTGTGCCGCATAAAGTCCTGATGCAGGACATTGCGGGCCTGTTATCCGGGTTGCGTCCCAAGGGCTGGGTGATCGACATCAAATCCGTGCTCGATCCTGCCGGCCTGCCACAGGGCCTGCAATACTGGAGCCTTTGATGCGCGTTCTGCTGACCGGGGCGGCGGGCTTTATCGGCTTTCATATCGCACAGGCTTTGCTGGCGCGCGGCGATGAGGTGATCGGCGTTGATAATCTGAACGATTATTATGATGTCAGCCTGAAGCAGGCGCGGCTTAATCATTTGCTGCCCCATAAAAATTTTTCTTTCCATAAAATCAATATCGCCGACAAAGAATCCATGCGGCCGCTGGCAAAATTAGGCCCCACGCATGTGGTGCATCTGGCGGCGCAGGCGGGTGTGCGTTATTCGCTGGTCAATCCCTATGCCTATATCGAATCGAACATCACGGGACAGACGGTGATGCTGGAGTTGGCGCGGCAACTGCCGCAGTTGGAGCATTTCGTATTTGCCAGTTCATCATCGGTTTACGGCAACAGCGCGAAAGTCCCGTTTGCCGTCGGCGATGCGGTCGATCATCCCGTATCGCTTTATGCCGCCACCAAACGCGCGGGCGAATTGATGGCATGGACGTACGCGCATCTGCCCACTATTCCCTGTACCGGCCTGCGTTATTTCACGGTCTAAGGCCCCTG
>JAATFY010000166.1 GCA_015654915.1 Rhodospirillales bacterium | reverse complement strand
GCCGTCGT
Organism: Rhodospirillales bacterium; assembly: GCA_015654915.1. GTDB lineage: Bacteria > Pseudomonadota > Alphaproteobacteria > UBA9219 > UBA9219 > JAATFY01. The sequence continues at coordinate 17,414 of JAATFY010000166.1, read as the reverse complement.
CCTTTAATATCTTGTGATGTTTGGCGAGTATGGCGGTCACATCGTCGAAATGCTCGATAAGCCCGTTCGACAGCACGACATCGGAAGGTTCGACTTCGGAAAAATCGCTGCCGGATATGTCGATATTGTAAAAACGGGATTCCGGAAATTCGCCTTTCAGTATTTCGTTGAGCATGTCGATCTGTTCGGAAAAATCGCAGCCCGAGGGGGTAAAGCCGTATCTCCGGCAGAATTTCAGCAGCCCCTGGCCCGGCACGCAGCCGAATTCGAACGCCGTCTTTCCTGGACTCCGGTCCTTGATATATGTGTCGAAGACCGGAAACAGGTATTCGATGTTGTGGAAGCTGTCCTTATAAAGTGCCTCGGCAAGGCTGCGATGCCTGTCGTTCAAGTATTTGGCGTCCGTTAAATTGCTTATGCTGTCCCGATGCCTCCGCGGACCGCCACTTCAATCCAAAAACCCCGCCCCGTCAACTGAAGGCCCGCTTCGCACGGCGGTAGATTCGTCCCGACAGGGAAACGCCTTTGCGCAGAAGAACCGGAAACACATGGAGCGCGGCGGCGACATGGCGGCTGTTCCGTCCCGCACGGATGATGCGCTGCTCGAGTCGCTGGTTTTTTTCGTGCGCGCGCAAATAAAGAATCCGCGAATATTCGGCCTGCGTCTCCGGCGAAAGGCCCTCTATTATTTTGTCCGCCGAGAGACCTTCAAGTTCGGTGCCGCGAACCTTGTCATGGTTCTTGGCGCGATGCAGGATCAGCGGCGCAAAAGGAAGGTCCCATCCTTCAGGATAGGCGTAGGCGGGAGACAGCAGCCGGAATTTGCGTCCGGCGAAAAACCAGTTGAGGTAGGATTCGTCGTGCCAGACTGGAATCCGCCCCGGCCAGATCGCGGTCGATTTTTCCGGTCAGGGTCAGGATCAGATTTTTCAGGTAAAAGGGCTTGGCTCCCCACAAACATCCCTGCACGTAGTTTTTCCGTTGATGCAAGGGCACGAACGCGCTTTCCGCCCTGTCGATTTCATAGGTGGCCGCGCGCGGGTTATGGAAAAAACCGGGATGCGCGACGGCAACAAGATTGGCACCCAGTATGTCCGGAGCGAGCGCGCCCTGCACGGTCATGTCCGAATCCATATAGAGAATAAAATCATGCGTCATCAGCCGGTCGAGAATGCCGGACATCAGGTGAAAACGCAGCAGCGTGTCGAACGGCCAGCCGTAATGGCGCGCCGGACAAAGTTCCGTGGCGGGCCCCGCCGGACCCTGATGATCGGTGAAGCAATAAATCTTGATGTCGCAGCCGGGCGCCAGTTTTGTCACGATTGACTGTTCGAGGTCCCTGAAAAAAAGATCGTAATATTTGCCGGTCGCCACGGTGACAACGGCCAGCTTCGGTTTTTGCGGGACGACGGGCGCGGCCTGCTTTTTCTGAAGACAAATAGCGGTCACGGTTTCCATATAACGCGCGACCACGCGTTCCCAGGTGAATTCGGCGGCGTAGGCGCGGATGGCGGCGCGGTGCTTCAACGACTTGGCGCGGTTTTCGGCGATCACGCGGCGGACATAATCGCGGTCGGTGATTTTGTCTTCGGGAATGACGTCGATGAACGGCTTCGTCAGGTCAAGATTGGCGGTGGCGTATTGGGAAAGCACGAGGCCCAGCCCCGCCGCCATCGCTTCGAGGCATACAAGGGGATGCGCCTCGCCGTCGCTGAGCAAAACCAGATTGGCGTAGTCCGTCATCCTGTCATAGACGGTTTCCTTGCTCCATTCGCCGAGATAATCGGGCTTTTGAGGATCGAAACCGGTTTTAATCGCGCTGTGAGGACAAAGGTTTCCGGCGAAATCGATGCCGCAATCGTAACCCTGAAAGATGCCCTGCCGCTTGCGGTAATCGACCTTGGCCAGATAAAGGCTGCGGTCGCCATGGCGCGGCTGTTCGGTAAAGCGGAAACGATCCAGCCGCACGCCGTTCGGCATTACGAACAGACGGTCTTCCGCCACGCCGTCCTGCCGGTAGGCTTCAGCGATGGACGATGACAGGGCGAAAATCAGAACGTCCTTGTTCAGGACGATGGCCTTGTGCGTCTTGTAAAGATAGGCTGGAAATTTCCATACCTGATCCAGATAGCCGAAATGCGACGTGATGGCTTTCGCCGGACAGGCGATGGCGGCCATGACATCGATATGCTCGTCATATTGGCAATGGACGAAATCGGGCGCGAACGCGTTAACCTCGGCGGCGATTTTCGCTTTGTCGGGCGTGTTGACAATCAGAACGTCCCACCCGTTTTTTCTCAGCTCGGTGCAATATTCATGGATGAGAATTTCGACCGCGCCCCATCCGGACGGAGGAATCGGCATCAGGCCGGGACCGATAATCGCGATTTTCATTGCTACCCTGTTCTGCTGAAGCGCCAATCCATAACAGGCGAAAGCGGAAAGAACAATCGGCGCGGAAGCCGCGTTTCCGCGCTACGGATGCGCCCGTAAGCGCATTTTTTGCGCTTGCGCCACAAGCCTCGGGGGATATGATGGATTTGAAAAAGGACAGGAAATCCATCAATGACGCAAAAAGCCAGCCAAAAGACCGCCCTCATCACCGGCATCACGGGGCAGGACGGCTCTTATTTGGCCGAGCTGCTGCTCGAAAAAGGTTACATCGTCCATGGCGTCAAACGCAGGGCCAGCCAGTTCAACACCGCGCGCATCGACCATATTTTCCAGGACCCGCATGTGGAGCGTCCCAACCTTATCCTCCATCACGGCGACCTGACCGACACCAGCAACCTTGTCCGCATCGTGCAGGAAACGCAGCCCGACGAGATTTACAATCTCGGTGCGCAAAGCCATGTCGCGGTAAGCTTCGAATCGCCCGAATACACCGCCGATGTCGATGGCATCGGCACGCTGCGCCTGCTCGAAGCCATCCGCATTCTCGGCCTGCAAAAGAAAACCCGTTTCTATCAGGCTTCGACCTCCGAGCTTTACGGGCTTGTGCGCGAGACGCCGCAAAAGGAAACCACGCCTTTTTATCCGCGCAGCCCTTACGGCGTCGCCAAACTTTACGCCTACTGGATCACGGTCAATTACCGCGAGGCTTACGGGATTTATGCCTGCAACGGCATTCTGTTCAATCACGAATCGAAGCGCCGCGGCGAGACGTTTGTCACGCGCAAGATCACGCGCGGCCTTACCAATATTGCCCAAGGCCTCGAGCCCTGCCTCTATATGGGCAACATGGATGCGTTGCGCGACTGGGGCCACGCCAAGGATTACGTGCGCATGCAATGGATGATGTTGCAGCAGGACAAGCCGGAAGATTTCGTCATCGCCACTGGCGTGCAATATACCGTGCGCCAGTTCGTCGAAAAAAGCGCGGCGCAACTCGGCATCTCGCTGAAATGGCAGGGCCGCGCGACCGAAGAACAGGGCATCGTCGCCGGCATCAAGGGCGACAAGGCTCCGGCGCTGAAAACAGGTGATGTCATTGTACGGATCGATCCGCGTTATTTCCGTCCCACCGAAGTGGAAACCCTGCTGGGCGACCCCTCGAAAGCCAAGCAAAAGTTGAGCTGGGTGCCGGAGATTACGCTGGACGACATGGTGCAGGAAATGGTGGCGCATGATCTCGACCAGGCACGGCAGCATGCCCTGCTTAAAAAACACGGCTACGTCCTGCCGGTGACTTCGGGAAAATAGGCATGACCAAACGAAAAGTCTTTCTGACCGGCGGCCACGGCATGGTCGGGAAAAATATCCTCGAGCATCCGGATGCGAACACATGGGAATTTCTTGCACCATCCCGCAAGGAACTCGATCTGACCGACAAAGAAGCCACGCAGGTTTATGTGCGGAAACACGAGCCCGATTTCATCATCCACGCCGCAGGTCGTGTCGGCGGCATCCATGACAATATGGTGCATCCGGTCGATTTCCTTGTGATCAACACCGATATCGGCCGCAATGTCATTCTCGCGGCGCGCGAAGCCGGGGTTAGACATCTGCTTAATCTCGGCAGTTCCTGCATGTATCCGCGCAACGCGCCCAACCCCCTGCGCGAAGACATGGTATTGCAGGGCGAGCTGGAACCCACCAACGAGGGCTACGCCATCGCCAAGATTTTCGCCGCGCGGCTTTGCCAGTATATCAATCGCGAAGACAAGCAATTCCAGTACAAGACTTTCATTCCCTGCAATCTTTACGGACGGCATGACAAATTCGCACCGGAACATTCGCACCTCGTGCCCGCCATCATCCATAAAATCCATCAGGCGAAGCAAAAAGGCGAAAGCAGCGTGGAAATCTGGGGCGACGGCACGGCCCGGCGCGAGTTTATGTATGCGGGCGATCTGGCCGACGCCGTCATGCGCGCACTGCAATCGTTCGATACCCTGCCCGATCTTATAAATACGGGGCTCGGCCACGATTACAGCATCAACGATTATTACGCCGCCGCCGCCGATGTTATCGGCTGGAAAGGGCAATTCGCGCATAACCTCGACAAACCGGTCGGCATGAAGCAAAAGCTTGTCTGCGTCGAAAAGCAAAAAGCGTGGGGCTGGATGCCGAGAACCGGCCTGAAAGAAGGCATCGAAAAATCCTACCAATTTTATCGTGAGACATTTGCAGCATGAATTATAAATATCCCCTTGCCACCACCACCTGGGATCAGGCCGAGCAGGACGCCATGCAAAAGGTGATCGCGTCCGGCATGTACACGATGGGCCCGCACGTCCTCGAGTTCGAAAAGCGCTTCGCGGGTTATGTCGGCAGCACATATTGCGTGATGGCCAATTCGGGATCGTCCGCCAACCTTTTGATGATCGCGGCGCTGTTCTACACCAAAAATCCGAAGCTGATCCTGAAACGCGGCGATGAAGTGATCGTGCCCGCGGTGTCGTGGAGCACAACTTACTATCCGCTTTACCAGTACGGATTAAAAATCAAGTTCGTCGATATCGACCTCGAGACATTGAATTACGATCTCGACCGGCTGGAAGCCGCCGTAACCGACCGCACGCGCCTGATCATGGCGGTCAATCTGCTCGGCAATCCCAACGACTTCGACCGCATCCGGAAAATCATCGGCGGGCGCGACATACGGCTGGTCGAAGACAATTGCGAATCCATGGGCGCCGAATTCGCCGGCAAAAAGACCGGCACTTTCGGCGTGATGGGCACCTTCAGCACCTTTTTCTCGCACCATATATCGACAATGGAAGGCGGCGTCATCGCAACCGACGACGAGGAACTGTATCATATTCTGCTATCGCTCCGCGCCCACGGCTGGACGCGCAATTTGCCCAAATTTAACCGCGTAACCATAGAGAAAAGCGACGTTCCGTTCGAGGAATCCTTCAATTTCGTACTGCCCGGCTACAACATGCGGCCGCTGGAATTTGCGGGCGCCATCGGCGTCGAGCAGGTCAAAAAATTGCCCGCCGTCATCGCGGCGCGGCGCGAAAACGGCGCGGCGTTCCAGGCGGCGATGAAAAGCCACCCCGACCTTCTGATCCAGCGCGAAACCGGCAAAAGCAGCTGGTTCGGATTCAGCCTTGTGATCCGCCCCGGATCGTCTCTGACGCGCGCCGACCTGATCGGCAAGCTGAACGATTGCGGCTTCGAATGCCGCCCCGTGGTCACGGGAAATTTCGCGAAAAACGAAGTGGTGAAATATTTCAACGCCGAGACGCCTTTTCCCCTCACGAACGCCATGCATATCGATACGCAGGGACTGTTCGTCGGCAACCATCACTACCCGATTGCCGACGCCATCGCCGCACTGGCGAAATTATAGAAGATTTTGGCAGTCTTCCGGTTTGAACTTCTCGTCATTCCGGGGCTGCCGCGTCAGCGGCAGAACCCGGAATCCATGGAACAATGCCTGCCGACGGGACGGGTCGTGGATTCCGGATCACCCCTGCGGGGTGTCCTGGATGACGATTCTAAATGAAGCTGAGAAAATAATAATAAAGGCGGCGGATGAAAAGCGCGGGCCGGAAATGACGCTGCAAATCGCGCTGCACAATGACAAGCGGCCATGAAACCTTGATGGTTTCCAGATGATTGTGGATGGCGCTTTGCGAGGCGTGGAATTCGCGCCGCCGCGCGGCGACGGTTACCGGCACATTATATATCGCTGTGGCATGCGGCACATTGATCCAGTCGGGCTCGATTGCCGCGTAACGCATCCACAAAAGCCAGTCTTCCAGCCGGTCGATGCCGCTATCGAAACCGCCCGCTGCCTTATACAGCGAGCGGTGAAATAGAACGGCGTTGATCGGGATGAAATTGCCGACGATGAATTGCAGCAGGGAAAAAGGCTCGCGCCGGACGCGATGGAAACGCTTGACGCCCAGAATGCGTCCGTCTTCCGCGCGCTCCACGCGCCGTTCCTGCGACCAGGAATAAACGATACGGTGCGGGCCGGATTGCGCTTTTTTGATCAGGTTCTTCAGATGATCGGGAGCGAAAAGATCGTCGTCGTCGAGAAATATAAAATATTCGCCGCGCGCGACGGACAAAGCATGGTTACCGGCGGCCGTGCGGCCCTGCCACTGGCCCAACGGCTCATAACGGATCGGCAGATCGGCGTAGCCTGCAAGAAACGGCGTCAGCGTGTCGGCGCCGTCTTCGACGATCACGATTTCGAAATTCCGGAAAGTCTGGGCCCGCAGCGACGCCAGCGCGTCTTTCAGGGCTTCCCGCAGCCCCATGGTGCGCATCAAGACCGAAATAGCGGGAGAGTCCGCCATCAGGCCGCCGCCTTTGCCTGGCGCCGCAAATCGGCTTCCAGCATCATTTCGACCAATTGCGGCAGCGCCACTTTATGTTTCCAGCCCAGATTTTTCGCGGCCTTCGACGGATCGCCGACCAGGAAATCGACCTCGGCGGGCCGGTAATGATGCGGGTTGATCGTCACCCGGACCTTGCCGGTCTTGCGGTCGAGGCCGGTTTCGCTGATGCCCTCGCCCTTCCAGACCAGATCGATGCCGAGCGTTTTCGCCGTCAGTTCCACGAATTCCCGTATGGTGGTGGCAGTTCCGGTTGACAGCACGTAATCATCGGCCGTTTTTTGCTGCAGCATATTCCAGACGCCTTCGACATAATCGCCGGCGAAGCCCCAGTCGCGGCGCGCGTCGAGATTGCCGAGTTCCATACAATCGAGCGCGCCATGATGGATCGCGGCGAAGGACGATGTGATCTTGCGCGTGACGAATTCGAGGCCGCGCAGCGGCGATTCGTGATTGAACAGGATGCCGGAGCAGGCATAGAGATTGTAGGATTCGCGGTAATTGATCGTGATCCAGTGGGCGTAAAGCTTGGCGACACCGTAAGGGCTGCGCGGATAAAAGGGCGTGCTCTCGTTCTGCGGCGAGGCGCGCACCTTGCCGAACATCTCGGACGTCGAAGCCTGATAATAACGGATATGCGGATCGACCGAGCGGATGGTTTCCAATAAACGCGTCACCGAAAGCCCGTCGATATCGCCGGTATAGACCGGCTGGTCAAAGGAGGCCGCGACGAAGCTTTGCGCGGCGAGATTATAGATTTCATCCGGCGCGAGGCGGTGCAGCGCGTTCTGGATGCTGGACTGGTCCGTCAACTCCATGCAGACCAGATCCACGTCATCGGCGATCCCGAGTTCCTGCAAGCGCCATAAGTTGAGCGTGCTGGAACGGCGGTAGGCGCCGTGAACCTTGTAGCCCTTGGCCAGAAGCAGCTGCGCCAGATAGGCGCCGTCCTGCCCCGTAATGCCCGTAATCAAAGCCTTTTTTGCCATATCTGCCCCTGAACCCTAAGCCACGCGGCCATACATATCGGAAAAACGCACGATGTCGTCTTCGCCCAAATAATCGCCGGACTGCACCTCGACCAGATGCACGTCCACCGTACCGGGATTGCTGAGGCGATGTTTGGAACCCTTGGGAATGAAAACAGATTCGTTCTCGCGCACATTTTTTTTGACGTCGCCGCATTCGACGAGCGCCGTTCCTGCCACCACGACCCAATGCTCGGCGCGGTGATGATGCATCTGCAACGACAAAGCCTGCCCGGGATAAACGACGATATGCTTGACCTGAAAACGGTCGCCGATGGCAAGGCCTTCGTAAGACCCCCATGGGCGCATGACGCGGCAAGGATCGGTGGCGGCGGTATGGCCTTCGGCTTCGAGCGCGGCCACCAGCCCCTTCACATCCTGGCTGCGGTCGCGCGGCATCACAAGAACGGCGTCCTTGCCGGCGATCACGGCGACGCCTTTCATCCCGATCACGCCGATGGTCGGCCCGTCGGTACGGATATAGGAATTTTCCGTATCGATGGCGGTGACGGGGCCGCGCAAAGCATTGCCGGATGCGTCTTTTTCTTCCTGCTGCCACAGCGCCTGCCACGAGCCGATATCGCTCCAGCCCATATCGCATGGCACCACGACACCGCGCTGCGTGTTTTCCATCACCAGATAATCGAAGGATATGTCGCGCAGTTTTTCATAGGCTTTTTTGTCGAGCGTCCTGCAACCGAGGTCCATGCGCGCATCCTGCAACGCCGCGCGGCTTAAGTTGGCCTGTTCCGGCGCGAGTTTCTCGATCTCGTCCACCAGCAAATTCGGGTCGTAAAGAAAAATGCCGCTGTTCCACAAAGCGCCTTCGGCGACCAAGGCGGCGGCGGTTTTGGCATCGGGTTTTTCCTTGAAGCTTTGAATGGCGTCGACCTGCGGCCAGGCAGTGGGCCGGCCGCGCCGGATATAACCGTAACCGGTTTCGGGCGATGTCGGTTTGATGCCGAAAAGGGCGATGTGTCTTTTTTCGGCGGCCACGGCGGCGCTGCGAACGGCGGCAAAAAACGCGGCGTGATCCTTGATCACATGGTCCGACGGGAGCAACAGATGAAGGACGCCGTCTTTGTCTTTTTCATCCAGCGCCGCGGTCAGAGCCGCTCCGGCCGTGTTCCGGCCGCAAGGTTCAAGTAAAACCGTAGTGTCCGTCCGCCCGAGCCGCGCAAGGATATCGAGGACGAAAAACTTATGGTCTTCGTTGGGGACGATCACCGGCGCTTCGAACATACCGGCCTCGCCGATCATCTCGAACGTCGCCATCAGCAGCGAATGCTGTCCCAGAAGTTCGGCGAATTGCTTGGGGTAGCGTTTCCGCGACACCGGCCACAGCCGCGTACCTGAACCACCGGACAAAATGACGGGACGAATTTTCATAGGCACGGTCCAAACCCGGGAACTGCGGTTGCGTCGGCCCGTTTTTAACGGCTATTTACGGGGCACGTTACGTATCAAAACGATATGCCACAGAAGGCAGGACGATACAATAAGCGCGGTATCACTGAAGAAAACGGCCATTGTCGTCACCGGACGGATGATATAAATCTGATCCTGTAAAACAAAGGATACACTCGATGCTCAACACCATACTTCTTGTCTTTCTCGGCGGCGGCGCGGGTTCGGTGGCGCGCTTCGGCATGATGAACTTCATCAGCCGCCATACCGGGAATGCCTCTTTCCCGTGGCATACGCTCGGCGTCAATTTGCTTGGCGCACTCATCATCGGCATTTTGATGGAAGTAATGGCCTTGCGCCTTGCGCTGCCGGCGCCGTCGCGCTTGTTTCTAGTCACGGGATTTCTCGGCGGCTTTACCACGTTCACGGCCTTCTCGCTGGAATCGGCGCTGATGCTGGAGAAAGGCGACTACCTTGACCTCGCCTCCTATGTCGCCGTTTCCGTGCTCGGCACCATCGCGGCCGTCTTTCTCGGCAGCGGCATCTTCAAATCGATTTCGTAATTTCTACGCGGCGTGCGCCTGCCCGTAAGGCTGCAACGCCCGATCCGTCGCCATAAAAATCTGCTGCATCTGGCCGAGCAGCAGGTCCAGATTCGGCGCCGCCGCGCCTTGCGCCACTTTTTGCGCCGCGGTTTCCATGGCGCTGGCGATATCCGACATGCGTTGCGCGCCCATATGGGCGCTGGCCGAACGGATGGAATGCGCCGCGATAATGACGCCGTCCATATTGCGCTGCGATTTGAGCGCACGGGCCAAATTATCGAGCCGGTCGCGGGTATCCTGCAGATAAAGCTGCAGAACGGAAATGAACTTGGCGCCCATCAACCCGCGCACTTCGTCCAGCGCCGCGAGATCGAGATAGGCGCTTTCGGCAAAGGCTCCCGCAGGCATGTCGCCGGCGGCGTCGCGGGTTTTCTGCAGCATGTCCTGTTCGCTATCGAGCCATTTCTTCAGCATGTCCCGCAATTCTTCCTTGCGCAGGGGCTTGGCCAGATAATCGTCCATGCCCGCCTCGATACAGCGTTCGCGGTCGCCTTTCATGGCAAGCGCCGTCAGCGCCACGATGGGGATAGATGGAATATCGTCGGATTTCTGCAAAGCGCGGATGGCGCGGGTGGCTTCGAATCCGTCCATCTCCGGCATCTGGCAATCCATCAGGATCAAATCGATATCGCGGATTTCCTGCAGGCGCGCGAGGGCGATTTTGCCGTTGCCGGCCAAAGTAACGTGGCAACCGAGCCTTTCCAGAACCTCGGTCGCGAATTGCTGGTTCACGATATTGTCCTCGACCAGAAGGATATGTTTGCCGATAAACACCGGTCCATCGGTTTTTCCGCCGCTTTCGGTCATCAATTCCCTGGGCAGCCATTTGAGGAGGATATGCGTGATCGACTCCTTGCGCATGGGCTTGACCAGAAAGTCTGCCATGCCTGCTTCGAAACAGGCGTCGCGATCTTCCTTGGAATCGCCCGCCGTCAGCGCCACGATCGGGATGTCGGGACACGCTTTCGCCTTTTTCATGATGGCAAGCGTGCGCGCGGCTTCGAATCCGTTCATCTCCGGCATGTGGCAGTCCATTAAAATCAAATCGAATACTCCGCCCGACATTTTCTTGATGACGGCGGCGCCGGTTTCGGCGACCGTCACGATGCAACCCAGTTTTTCCAGAATGCTGACGGCGAATTCCTGGTTGACGCGGCTGTCTTCGGCCAGAAGGATACGCGCGCCGTTGAAGCGCGCCTGTCCGGCCGGCGGCGTCCGGATATTCCGCACAACATTTTCATCAATCAAGCTGGCTGGCGCGCCGCTTTGCAGACCGTGCCAGACAGCAGCCACGGTTCCGATCAGGGATTCCGCATAGACCGGCTTGGTCAGAAACGCCGAAAAACCCGCTTTTTCCAGCTTCTGCGTGTAATTGCCCATCATGGCCGAAGACAGGAGGATCAGCGCCGTATCGGCCAGCATCGGATCGCTCTTGATGGCGCGGCCGAGATTTTCGCCGTTCATGTTCGGCATCATGTAATCAAGAACGGCGATGCGGAACGGGTCCTTGGCCCGCGCGGCGTCGCGCAACAGGGTCAGTACCTGCGACGGCGAAGGACAGGTCGTGCAGCGCATGCCGGCCGCCGTAAGATGTTCGTCCAGAATTTGCAGATTGACGGGGATGTCGTCGACGGCCAGAACGCGGATATTGTCCAGACCGGCGGCATCGATTTCCTTTCCTTCCGGAATAGCGGCGGCCACAGGCAGCCGCAGAGTGAACGCGAAAACCGAGCCTTCGTCCGCTTTGCTGGTGACGCCGATCCGGCCGCCCATCATTTCGACCAGTTGCTTGCTGATGGCAAGGCCAAGTCCCGTGCCGCCGAAACGGCGCGTGGTGGACGTATCGGCCTGCGTGAATTTCTCGAAAATATGTTGCTGCGCCTCAACGGGTATGCCGATGCCGGTATCGTGAACGGAAACCTTCAGCGACGCCGTCATATCGGCAGCGACATCGTCGCTTCCCGTTTCGGCGTTCTCAACGGTCAGCAGCACATAGCCCTTGGCGGTGAATTTTGCGGCGTTGCTGACAAGGTTGGATAGGATCTGACGCACGCGCACCGGATCGCCGACGAGGTGCCGCGGGGCGCCGGGCGCGTAACGGACGATCATCTCGACGTTCTTTTCGCGCAATTTCAGGACGAACAAATCGACGATATCCTCGGCCAGCAGGTAAAGATCGAACGGCACCGGCTCGAGCTCGAGTTTGCCGGATTCGATCTTGGAAAAATCGAGGATATCGTTGATCAGCGTCAGCAAAGCCTCCGCCGAACGCATGACGGTTTCGGCGTAGCGCTCCTGCTTACGGGTGAGCGTGGTTTCGAGCAGCAATTCGGTCATGCCGATAATGCCGTTCATCGGCGTGCGGATTTCGTGGCTCATATTGGCGAGAAATTCGCTTTTGAGGCCGGTGGCGCGTTCCGCAACCGCCCGCGCGGCATCAAGCTCCAGCGCGTTGCCTTCAAGTTCCTGCGCGTAAAGCATGACCTTATGCTCCTGCTCCTGCCGCCGCGCCTCGCTGGCGGCGACGGTATCCAGCATCTGATTTAAAGCCTTAGCCACCGCGCCGATCTTATCGTTGCGTTGCACGGCGGCGTAAGCCGTCATGTCGCCCGCCGCGCGTTTCCGCATGGTTTCTTCGATAGCGTGAATGGGATGGAAAATGTTTTGTTCCAGCAGCAGGTAAAGCCATGCGATCGGCATAAAAATTCCGGCCGTCAGCGCGAGCGTAAGAACCGTTGTGTCCTGCAAATTCGCAATCACGCCGGTACGGATAAGAACGATCATGCCGGCGCTGATGACCGCGCCGCTGGCCAGCATCTGCAGGAAAATCCGCCAGGAGACCGAATAGCGATAACGTTCGATAAATATGCGCAAGGACATCGGCGAGACCGTAATAAAGGGACAGACATAAAAATTAGGCTCCAAAATTTAAGCCGCGCTTAATGCCGGGCATGTCCCCGTATGCATTCGGTATAAATCCAGCAGGAAAAAATTTCAGGCGCGGATCGAGCGGAAGAAAGCCTCGACGCAGGCGGGGCCCGATTTGGCAAGGTCGAAGCTCTTGCGGCCTTCGAGGCCATTAATGATAAGTCCGCTCATAAGCGCCTGCAGGCAGGTGGCCGCCATGCGCGGCGTCCAGCCGGGCGCCAGCATTTTAAGTTTCTTGGCGCGCTCGAACATACGCACGCACCGGCCCAGCATGCGGTCCTTGCATTGCAGGCGGCGCTCCATGATGGCCGACATATCGTCCACATATTCGCAGCGGAGCATGAGGATCGAGATCACGCGATGGCGCTGCTTGTCGCTCGCCATCAATTTTAACGAATGGGAAAAGGCCTTCATCAAATCGTCGAGCGGCGTATCGCTGGCGCTGGCGGCCAGTTGCTCCAGAACGTCTTCCTGCGGCAAAAAAACGCGCTTCCACATCGCCTCGCAAAGCTCGATTTTGTCGCGGAAATGCCAGTAAACCGCGCCGCGCGTCACGCCGGCGGCGGCGGCGATCTGTTCGAGCGACGTACGGGCAACGCCGGATTTGTAAAAGACCTTCTCCGCCGCGTCGAGAATGGCGTTGCGGGTCTTTTCGGCTTCGTCTTTTGTGCGGCGCGCCATGGTTAATGTACGGCCCTAAGGTGCAGGGGGCTCATTACGCAGCCGTTCCGTTCGCTTTGCTGTTTACATACATTCATGTATGAATGTATAGTCTCCTGCCGCGCCGCTGTAAACGGATTTCCTTCATGCGCCTCTCTTCAGTTCTTTGTATGGCTTCGCTGGCGGCGCTGGCGGCGGGATGCGCCGTGGGTCCCGACTATCACCGTCCGGCGGCGCCCGAAACGCAAACCTACGAAGACCGTCCGCTGCCCGCCGAAACCGCATCCGCCGACACTGAAAGCGGCGCGGCGCAAAAATTCGCGCCCGGCAAGGAAATCCCCGCCGAATGGTGGGCGCTGTTTCATTCCGAGTCCCTCAACCGCTTGATCATGCAGGCGATCAAGGCCAATCCCGATCTGGAAGCGGCGCAGGCCGCCTTGCGCGAGGCCGGAGAAAACGCCGCCGCGGCAGGGGGCGTGCTGTTCCCCACCGTCAGCGCCGGTTTCAGTTCGATCCGGCAGAAAACATCCGGCGCGGCGGCGGGCGGAAACTTCCCCGGCTCTATCTATACCCTGCATGATGCGTCGGTCGGCGTTTCCTATGGACTCGATGTTTTCGGCGGCGCGCGCCGTCAGGTCGAGGAGCTGGAAGCGGTCAAGGAATTCCAGCGCTTCCAGATGGAGGCCGCCTATCTGACGCTGGCTGGAAACGTCGTGACGTCGGCGGTGCAGGAAGCGTCCTTGCGCGGCCAGATCGCCGCCACCAACAAGATCATCGAAGACCAGCAAAAACAGCTTGATCTTACGCAGCAGCAATTCGAGCTTGGCGGCGCGGCGAAAACCGTCGTTCTGGCGCAGCAAACGATATTGGAGCAAACGCGCGCCACGCTGCCCGATCTCGAAAAACAATTGGCGCAGACGCGGCACCAACTGTCGGTCCTGATGGGACAATTGCCGAGCACGGCGCCGGACGCGACTTTCGAACTTTCCAGCCTGAAATTGCCGGATACATTGCCGGTTTCGCTGCCGTCGAAACTGGTCGAGCAGCGTCCCGATGTCCGCGCCGCCGACGCCAATCTGCATGCCGCCAGCGCCGCCATCGGCGTGGCCGTCGCCAACCGCCTGCCGCAAATTACCCTGAGCGCCGGTCTGGGTACCGAAGCCAACACGCTCGGCAATCTGTTCGGCCCGGGCTCCGGGATCTGGAACTTCGGCGGCAGCATTGCCCAGACGGTTTTCGACGGCGGCACCCTGGCGCATGAACAGGGCGCGGCCGAAGCCGCTTTTGACGTCGCGGCGGCGCAATACCGCAAGACCGTTCTGGCCGCCTTTCAGGATGTCGCCGACACGCTGCGCGCGTTGCAATCCGACGCCGAGACATTGAAGGCGCAGACGGCGGCGGAAGCGGCGGCGTCCGAAAGTTTACGGCTGGCGCAGGAACAATATGACGACGGCGCCATCAACTATCTGGTCCTGCTCAACGCCGAACAGGCCGAGCAGCAAGCGGAACTGGCGCTGGTCCGCGCCGAAGCGCAACGTTACGCCGACACGGCGGCTCTGTTTCAGGCGCTAGGCGGCGGCTGGTGGAATCGCGATACGTCTATCGAGGGAGAAAAGAAATGACCAAACGCATGATCCTGATGTTGATCATTGTAGGGCTGGTGCTGGGCGGCATTTTCGGCTTCAAGGCCTTCGAAGGCAAGATGATCAAGAAATACATGGCGTCAGCGGGCTCGCCGCCGCAGACCGTCTCGACCACCAAGGCCGAGGCGCAGGACTGGCAGGCGAAACTTGATGCCGTAGGCAGCGTCCATGCCGTCAACGGCGCCGAGCTTTCGTCCGAACTGGCCGGCATCGTCGAGACCATCAATTTCGAATCCGACAGCGACGTTTCCGCCGGAACGGTCCTCGTCCATCTGCGCGCCGAGGACGACATCGCCAAGCTTCATTCGCTGGAAGCGACGGCGAAACTCGCCGAAATCACCTTCGAGCGCGATCAGAAACAGTTGAAGGCGCAAGCCGTCAGCCAGGCCGTGGTCGATGCCGATATCGCCAATCTCGCCAACGCCGCGGCGCAGGTGGCGCAGCAGCAGGCCATCGTCGAGAAAAAAACCATCCGCGCGCCGTTCGCGGGGCATGTCGGCATCCGCGAGGTCAATCTCGGGCAATATCTCAATCCCGGTTCGCCGATCGTCTCGCTGCAGCAGCTGAACCCGATCTATATCGATTTCACCCTGCCGGAACAGGCGCTGACGCAAATGCAGGTGGGGCAGAAAGTCACCGCCAAAATCGACACCGATCCGGACGAGGCGTTCGAAGGCCAGATCACGGCAATCAATTCCCGCATCGACGAAGCGACGCGCAACATCCAGGTGCGCGCGACCTTCAAGAACGCGGACGAAAGGCTTCTGCCCGGCATGTTCGCCAACGTGGCGCTGGAAGTCGGCGCGCCGCAGCATTACGTCACCCTGCCGCAAACGGCGATTACCTATAATCCCTACGGCAACACGGTTTACCTGGTGGATTCGAGCACCGCGGACAAGCCGGTGGCGAAGCAGGCTTTTGTCACGACGGGGGCCACGCGCGGCGACCAGATCGCCGTTCTGACCGGCGTCAGCGAGGGCGACGAGGTGGTGACGGCGGGCCAGCTTAAGCTGCGCAACGGATCGCCTCTCAAGATCAACAACGAGTTGCAGCCGACGAACGATCCCAATCCGAAACCCAAAGATTACTGAGCCGGATCAAAGCCCATGAACTTTACCGACATTTTTATCCGGCGGCCGGTTCTGGCCACCGTCATCAGCCTGATGATTCTGGTGGTCGGGCTGCGGGCTTTCATGTCGCTGCCAATCCTGCAGTTTCCGCGCACCGAAAACGCGGTGGTAACCGTCAGCACGACCTATTACGGCGCGGATGCCGGCGTCGTCGCGGGCTTCATCACCACGCCGCTCGAGAACGCCATCGCGCAGGCCAACGGCATCGATTACATGAGCTCGATCAGCCAGAACAGCACCAGCACCATTTCCGTGTTCCTGCGATTGAATTACGATTCCGACAAGGCGCTGACGGAAATCCAGACCAAGATCACGTCCGTCCTCAACCAGCTGCCGCCGCAGACGCAGCAGCCGGTGCTGAGCATCCAGATCGGCCAAACGATTGATGCCATGTATATCGGCTTCAAGAGCGATGTTCTGGGCCAGAACAACATCACCGATTACCTTCTCCGCGTCGTGCAGCCGAAAATGCAGGCCGTCGAAGGCGTGCAGACCGCCGAGATCATCGGCGCGCAAAACTTCGCCCTGCGCGCCTGGCTCGACCCGAAGAAACTCGCGGCCTACAGCCTGACCGCGGCCGATATCAGCAACGCGCTGGCCAAGAACAATTACATATCCGGCCTCGGCAACACCAAGGGCCAAATGGTGCAGATCAACCTGACGGCATCCACCGACCTGCATTCGCTCGAGGAATTCCGCAACCTGATCATCAAGCAGCAGAACGGCATCGTCGTCCGCCTTCAGGACGTCGCGAACGTCACGCTCGGTTCCGACGATTACGAATCGCGCGTCGGCTTCGACGGCAAGCAGGCGGTTTATATCGGCATTCAGGTGGCGCCGAGCGCCAACCTTCTCGACGTCATTAAGGATATCCGCAAGATCATGCCCGACATCCAGTCGCAATTGCCGCAGGGGCTGCAGGGCGAGATCATTTACGATTCGACCGATTTCGTTTCAAGCTCGATCCATGAAGTGGAAAACACGCTGATCGAGGCCTTGCTGATCGTTGCGTTCGTGGTTTTCCTGTTCCTGGGATCGCCGCGCTCGGTGCTTATTCCGGTCATCGCCATTCCGCTGTCGCTGATCGGCGCGTTCATCTTCATGCTGGCGTTGGGATTTTCGATCAATCTTCTGACCCTCCTCGCGCTGGTGCTCGGCATCGGGCTTGTCGTCGACGACGCCATCATCATTGTCGAGAACGTCAACCGCCATATCG
>JAATFY010000084.1 GCA_015654915.1 Rhodospirillales bacterium | reverse complement strand
GTAATGTCAATAATAATGAACATCCATTGACGCGAAGAGCCATGGGCGGGGGTTGGAGCCTGGATTTCCTTGGGCTTATCGGCTTGCGCAGTTCCTGCGGGGTGCGCCGCTGCGCGCCTCCGGCCGGTAATACCCGATGGCGCTTTCCGGCCGCTGCGCGCCCTCCCGGCGGCCTTTGTCAGGCGGTTTTTTTGTCCGCATCGCGTTCACCGCAGACTGTACCAGACGGTCCGGCCCTTCCCGTGCATGGTCAAATGGCCTTTCTCGACGAGCAGCCGGAAGTATTGCTTCAGCGTGTTTCGGCTCGCCCCCGTGATCTTGACCATGTCGCCGATGCTGACGCGGCCGTGCTCGCGTGCCTGATCGAGAATCTTGACCGACAGTTCCGGCAAGCTGGAAAGAACCAGCCTTTCGCGCTCGATTTTCTTCGCGAGCCGCTCGGTCTGTTGCCGGAGCGTCCGCAGGAAAAACAGAAGCCACGGCTGCCAGTCCGGCTTGTCTTTCCTGATGGTGCCCTGCGTTTGGCGCAGCGCGAGATAATAGGCTTCCTTGCTCTGCTCGATGACGCTTTCGAGCGAGCTGTATGGCACATAGGCATAGCCCGCCCGCAGCAATACCAGCGTGGTGAGAATGCGCGACAGGCGGCCGTTGCCGTCCTGGAACGGATGGATCGCCAGAAACACGACGATGAATACGGCGATGGCAAGAAGCGGATGGAGCTTGCGGTCTTTCTGCGCCTCGTCGAACCATGCAACGAGTTCGGCCATCAGGCGCGGTGTGTCGAACGGCGTCGCCGTCTCGAACACGATGCCGACCTGTTTTCCGTCCGCGTCGAAGGCCGCAACATTGTTGGGCGAGGTCTTGTAGCTGCCGCGATGCCGGGCATCCTTCCCGCTATGGATCAGCAGATCGCGGTGAAGCTGCCGGATATGGTTCTCGGTAACGGGAATGTCTTGCCAGGAGGCAAAGACCGTCTCCATCGCGCTCGCGTAGCCCGCGACCTCCTGTTCGTCGCGGCTCGCAAAGGATTTGATGTCGAGGCCGGCCAGCAGCCGCTCGACTTCGCGGTCGGTGAGCTTGCTGCCTTCGATGCGGGTGGACGAACCGATACTTTCGATGGTGGCGACGCGCCTGAGCGCCGAGAGCCGCTCCGGAGCAAGTGTGCCGAGCGCGCGCCAAGCGCCCTTGAATTCGTCGATTCCGGCGATAAGGGCGAGAATTTCCGGTGTAATCTTGATGGCGTCGGATTTGATCATGACACCCGATAATACACCCAATTACACCCAATTAGCCATACCGATAATGCACCCGATTACACCCGATCCTGGGTAAGTCTGGGGAAGTCCGATCTGAGGCGAATATCCCGCAGCATTTGCGCTGCCTTGCCGGATTCCAAGGTGAATGGCTCCATAAGCTATTGATTGGAAGGGATACTTTTTCCTCGCCCTCTCGGAGGGGCGGGAGTAGTGTCCCGACCAGTGCAGAAAGTCGCTTTCGGCCGGATACTTACCCAAAAACTTACCCAGCAAAAATTCTGCCGAAGCGATTTGGAATTTTGAAGCAGTGTAACTCACTGTTTTTTATGAAGAAAATACATGACGCGGGGTGGAGCAGCCCGGTAGCTCGTCAGGCTCATAACCTGAAGGTCACAGGTTCAAATCCTGTCCCCGCAACCAATTCTTATCGGAACATAGCCAGAAAACTGCGCCGGTTGAAAACGCATTCAGATATCGTGCGCTGATTTCGGAAAGCAGTGGGCGCCGATATACCGGCGGCTCTGGCCCTATCGGGATACAAGTCTACATAAGCTTCTCGAATGAGATCGGCAGGAGTGAAATCCAATTCGGGGTTCATCCCCGGATGAGTACCAGATTCAGTAATCCCAACGAATTTTCCGTCACGAAACGCGCCCCCTCCCGACATACCATCAGATGTGGCACCAGTGTCGCTCATTTTACACGTGGCTCGAGTTTTATCGTCAAAGATCAAATCTTTGTTAAATCTTGTGATAGTTCCATTCGTGGCATGAAGGCACTGAACATCATCCGGCCATCCCACGGAAACAACGTTCTGACCAACCTCGGTTCCTCTATATCCCATTTGTCCCCATTGCACGGGCACCAAGCCGAATTTCCCGATCTTGGATGGATCCTCGAGAGTCGCAAAAGCTATATCTTGCAAGCCATTGGCATAATCTATTCTTGCTTTTGCCATGCTCTCATAATACTTGTCAGGCTCGGGAGAAAAATAAAGATCAACCGCGCCATATTTTTTTAATTCTCGGGCTTGATGGTTCGTCATAACCAGAGTCCCTTGCCCGTCAAGAAGAACGGCAGACCCAAACGGGTATGATTCAGATGATTGGGTGTAACCAACCTGGGCTACGCTTTTTCTGGCTTGGTCGAGCCAAGGGTATTTTTTATTGAGATCCTCGAAACCGACAGTAACCATGCGATCCGTATTGCTGCCGAATTTCTGCGACACCTGTTCAATAGCCGCGGCTTTATCTTTTGCGGCATCACTAGCCATTTCTTTACTGGTTTTGTCAAAATCAGCATGCATTTTATCGATGCGAAGTCTGTCTAGATAAGATAATGAATAAAATGCCGCCGATACGCCCCAAGTGAACGCGCCGAGAAGAGAAATAACAAATGTTCTCTTTGTAGTAGGCATAAAATCAATGGGCATAAAACTCACTCAAGTATAATTTAGAGACATCAACCCGCAGGGCTTTAAAAGCCATCACGGTAATGAATTTTAGGGTAACCATGGCTAGTATACTCTACTGGGACAGGTCGCTTAAAGCACTACTCAACAGCAATTACTTTCGTGTTCGTGAATCCAGTAGGGCCTGACAACTTATTGATTTTTATGGTCTAAAGTCATTCAATCAGTCTGCTTAAGTTTATGCCATATTAGCCTCCCAACCGATTGGCTCTCATGACCTCCTACCAACTTTGTCTTGCCGCTCACCCCTATTATCTGCGCTGCATAAAATTGTGGATGCCGCCGGCGGTGCTGCTGGCCTCCCTGCCCCAGCCTTTGCCACAAGCCGTCAATCACATTGTCCATCTACTGGAGAAAGGCCATACGGATGAAGCCGAGCAGGTATTGGCTGCTGCCGCGAAACTTCTCCGCCAAACCGGCGCGGACGATCTGGCCACGGCGCTGCAAGCTCTGGCGGCGCTCTACAAGAACGATTTTTCCGCCGCCGGACACCTCGCCGCCCAGGCTTCTACGGCACGTCCGGATTGTGCCGAATATCATTATTTGCGCGGCATCATAGTAGCTCAGAAACGCGATGTTCCGGCATGCGTGGAGGCGTGCCAACGCGCGCTCGAACTCGATCCGGCGCAGGGGCTTGCCGCCGCGGCGCTGGCGCTGATTTACACCCTTAACCGGCAGTGGCCCGAGGCTCTGACAGCGGCGCGACAGGCCAACGCCCACCGCACGTTTAATTTTTATCTGCTGGATCTGTGCCTGCTGGCGGCGACATCCCGCCTCGGCTTGCCCAACGAAGGACCGTTTGACCTGAGCGCGTTGGGCGACACCAAAAATGATCTTGCTGCCGAACTTAATTGGCTGCCCACAGTGCATTGGCCGAAAATCAAACCGGCGGCGCTGACGATTTTCGTCTATTGCGATTTTAGCTATCTGCTGGAGCACGCTGCGCCGCTGGTCTGGTCGCTGGCCGCCGTGAAAGCCCGCGACGTTCATATCCATTTGCATATCGCCAATCCGCATTTCAATACGCCGGATGTCATCGAGCAGCTGCACGCGAAAAGCGGGCTGGCCTTAAGCTGGAGCCTCGAATGCGTCAATGAGACCCGCTACGGCAATCTGCGGGTTTATCATTCCGCCGCGCGTTTCTGCCGCTTCACGCAGTTCCTGCGGCATATCGAAGCACCGGCGCTGATGCTGGATGCTGACGTGCTATTCCATCAGGCGCCGGATAAACTCGCGGTGATCCACGACGCCGCGACGGAACTGGCGCTGCAATATTCCGCGACCAATCCGTTATGGGAAACCTGCACCGGTGCGGGCGTGTTCGCCCGCCCGACGACGATGGTCAAAAATTATCTGGAAACGGTCTCGCTTTTTATTATGCGCAACCTGCAGCACGGCTATCGCGGCTGGTTCCTCGACCAGATCGCCCTCAGTATGGCGTACGAAAAATGGATCGATCGCCTGAAATTTACGGTGCTGCCGCATACGATTTCGGCCGACCAAAGTTTCAGCGACGATGCTGTGATCTGGGCCGTGGGGATCGAGAAGAATAACGACGATAAATACAACGCCTATAAACGCGATTTATTCGCACGATACGGCGATTTACGGCCTATGGCGAAGGTTGAGCCCGAACCGTTCAATCAACTGGTGACCTCGCGCTTCGGGCCGATGCTCGTGAATAAGAACGATATGTATATCGGCGCGCAGATCGCCGAACATGGCATCTGGGCCGCCGATGAACTCGCGGTGTTGAAGGAATTTGTACGAACCGGCGATACCGTCATCGATGTCGGCGCCAATGTCGGCATGCATACGCTGGCTTTCGCGAGTTGGGTCATAGAGGATGGCGAGGTGCATTCGTTCGAACCGCAACGCGAAATTTACCGGCTTCTGGCCACCAACGTCGCCCTCAACGCATGGCCTCAGGTGCATTGTTATATGCAGGCCGTCGGCAGCGCGTCCGGCACTATTGCCGTTCCTGCCGTCGATTACACCACGCGAAATAATTTCGGCGCCTTATCCCTGCGCACCGATGCGCCGGTGCATAATGAAATTACCGTTGACCGGAACCGCAGCGAAAACGTGCCGCAGGTCACGCTCGACAGTCTCGCGCTAACGCAATGCCGCCTGATAAAGATCGATGCCGAGGGAATGGAACTCGATATCCTGCACGGCGCGCAAAACATGCTGAAAAACCTGCGACCCATCCTGTATGTGGAATTCCACACCAGCCGCGCCAGCCTGTTCGCCTTCCTGAAAAAATTCGATTTCAGGATTTATCATCACGATAGCCCCGGCAACCCCACCATCCTCGCGCTTCCGGCGGAACTTACCTTCGTTACGTCCCTGCCCGAACAG
>JAATFY010000135.1 GCA_015654915.1 Rhodospirillales bacterium | reverse complement strand
TATGCCAAGGGTATCGGCTGCAAGAAGAATCTCAAGAAGAGCGCCAAGTTCTACCGACAGGCCGAGGCGAAAGGGATGAGTATGGTTGGGAATAGCTGGTGAGCATTATTGATCTGTTCCTGAGGCTGCACAACCTCAATGCTAACTGCCTCCAGGATTCACAAATCCAAGTACAACGACGATGGAAAAAGCAAGGACAAAAAGGACCGTTCCAAATCACGGACGCGGAACATTTTTGGAATCAAGCATAGCTCTTCTTGAGAGGCGCCATTGCAGAGACTTCATGATAACGACCGTCATCACACATACCCACTCATCCCCTTCATACGCAGGAGTTCATCAGCGGGGAGTCGCCGGGAGCCATGAACATATGACTAGAGCCTCTGGATTTTCTCTTTTTTCTTGGGGCGAGGGGGCGGGGAGGAGGGAAATGCCATGCATCTCTGCATTACGCCTAACACGATAGACGGCGGGCGCAGGAAGGAGCTCGACGGAAATTGGGAAGCGGTTTCCGGGATGAGGGAGGGGATGGAGTTTTTTAATTTAATCATGGAGGGACAGGTTGTTTGATAGTTTGTACGGAGCGTACAAAACTCGGGGGCTTCGATCTTTGGTGGGACACAGCTTCGCTGTACATATTTACGGAGAGACACATGCATCTACGGAACAGGTTTCTTGCGCTACGGTCGCAACCCGGGCAATACAGGTTATTACAGAGCAGGACCCATCTTAAATAGGATCATTGTAACGCATGCCATTGAGTTGTTGTGCCCTTGAATGGCGAACTCTAGTTGACCATCTAACCGCCAGCGGCCGTGAGTATTAAGCATACACAACTCCTACACTCTACGCCGGAAGCCGGATGGGTATACAAGTGTCACAAGACGTGATTTGCACAGTGGTGGTAAGGAATTCTGACAGTTCACTTCAGGGATATCTGCTGGTTGGGGGGAGACTCTGGCGAACTCGCGTGGCAGAATGCGGAATACGGCCACGGGTAACTGGCACTCGACCCAAACGGTGTGGAACCCGGTGCAAATGATGTAAAGTGTCCCAGTCTGGTCGGTTCTGAGAGCCTTTATTCGCTTGGGTGATGGTACAAAGACTATATAGCCAGGGCCAGCATATCTCTCCCCCTGGCAAGGGCCATTCTATGTATCAACATCCATCTTGTCGCCCTGGCCCTCGGCCGGGACCTCATGCACGGTGACGAAGTTGCCAATGTCCTCCTTCCGGATGATCTTCTCGTCCAGCACGGCGGTGGTGCCCTTCTTGAAGACGTAGCTCTTGAGCTTCTGGGTGCGCTCGTTGGGCTTGATGTAGTTGCGCTTCAGGACCGTCTTGTCGGCGGTGATGACGGCCACGTCGACGTTGCTGCCGGAGCCGAGGTCGTTGAAGATGCCGGCCTGGATGGCGTCGCTGCACAGCTTGACGGCGGCGGCCTGGGTCAGGGTCGGCTGCCACTGCGTCTCGAAGACGGCCATGGCGGCCAGCGACCCGGAGCCCATGGTCACGTAGGGCAGCTTGTCGGTGCTGCCGTGGGCGTGGACCGTGAACAGGTGCGTGCCCGTGGGGTCCACGCCCGCCACCACCAGGTAGGCGCCGATGTGGCCCTGGTGGCGGAACAGGTGCTGCTTGAGCATGGTCATGCACGTCACCACGCGCGGCTTGCGGCCCGTCGACAGCGCGTGCAGCTCCAGCTGCGACGAGATCAGCGCCGTCGTGAACTCCGTGTCCGCCGCCGTGCCCGCGCCCGCACACCAGATTTGCGGCGAGATGTAGTGCAGCTTCTCGCAGTTCTTGTCGGCCACGATCGGGCCTGACGTTGCTCTCGTGTCGG
>JAATFY010000209.1 GCA_015654915.1 Rhodospirillales bacterium | reverse complement strand
CGTGGCCCGCAAAATGGCCGATTTTCTTGTGCTGCCTGCCGCGCAAGGCCTCGTGATCAAGCCGCTGACGGATAAAATCACCGTCCGCGCCGTGTCGGACGGCATCGAAATCACATCCGAAGGCGGATTGCATCTGTCGCGCTCGGCCGATACCGGCTCCGCGCAGCAGTCGCCGCAAAAAGCCAAGGCGGCGGCGGCCGGAAAATCCATGTTCGATTTTGCCACCTGGCGCGGCCAGCCCGGCGAAACCTTCACCCAGACGCGGCAGCGCCTTCAGCAGACCATCGTCGACGTGCCGGAGGCCGAGCGCAACCGCGCGCGGCTGGAACTTGCCCGCTTCTATTTCGCCCACGGTTATGGTGAAGAGGCCGCCGCCCTGCTTGCCTACCTTGCCAAGCAGGTGCCCGATCTGACGGCGCATGCCGACTTCATGGCGATCACAGGCGCGTCGAAAATCCTCGCTTACCGTCCCGAGGAAGGGCTGAAAGACCTGTCGACGCCCTTGCTGACGGGCCAGCCGGAAATCGAATTATGGCAGGCGGTTGCCGAAGCCGAATTGCGAAACTGGCCAGCCGCCGAAGAAAAATTCGCCATCACCGAAAGCATGCTGGGCGGCTATCCCGAACCGTTTTATTCGCGCTTCGCCGTTCTTTCCGTCGAAGCGGCGCTGGCGGCAGGCAAAGACCACGAAGCCGCCGACTGGATCGACCGCTTCGAAAGCGGGCCGCACCGCGACGCCGCCAATCCGGCGATCGCCTATTTGCATGGCGTCCTCTTTGCCAAGGCCGGTCGTGCCAGCGCCGCCGAGGAAGCGTGGAAAGAAGCCGACGCCTCCAACGACCGCCTCTATAAAATCCGCGCCGAACTGGCGCTGATCGACCTCGGCGTCTCCACCCGTTCGCTGACGCCCGCGCAGGCCGCCGACCGGCTGGAAGCCTTGCGCTTCGGCTGGCGCGGCGACGATCTGGAAGTCGATATCCTCCATCGCCTCGGCCAATTCTACATTCAGGCCAGGAACGTCAAGGCGGGCCTCAATACCCTCTCGAAAGCGGTCCAGCTTTACCCCAATAGTCCGCTGACGCCGCAAATCCACGACGAAATGTCCGGGATTTTCCATGACGTATTCCTCGGCGATCTCGGGAAGAACCTGTCGCCGCTCGACGCCCTGACGCTTTACCAGCAATACCGCTCGCTGATGCCGACCGGCGCCGACGGCATCGCCGTCACGCACAATCTGGCCGAGCGGCTCGTCGCAATCGACTTGCTGGATCAGGCCGCCGATCTGCTCGAAGACCTCGTGAAAAACAAACTGCACGGCGAAGAACGCGCCCATACCGGCGCGCGGTTGGCCGCCATCCGCCTGCTCGACCACAAACCGGACGCCGCGCTCGCGGCGCTCGATTACGACAAGGGCGAAAGTTTCCCGCCCGATCTCCAGAACGAACGCCTTCTGCTGCGGGCCAAGGCTTTATCCGATCTACACCATGACGACGAAGCACTGGCACTGCTTCATGACAATACAAGCGAGGCCGCCCGGCTTCTGCGCGCCGATATCACCATGCATGCCCAGCACTGGAGCGACGCCGCCAAAGCGCTGCTTGAGCTGATCGGCGAACCGCCCAAAACGGGCGGCGCGCTGAGCCACAATCAGGCCGAATGGCTGGTCAATTGCGCCATCGCCATGTCGCTGGACGGCGACCAGGTGGGGCTCGATAAACTTGCCATCGACTACGGCGCGGCGATGGCGAAAACGCCCGAGAACGACACGTTCCGCATCCTGACCCAGCCCGAGAAAACCACGCAGTTGCGCGATATCGCCAGCGCCCAAGCCAAGATCGCCGACGTCGATATGTTCCAGAGCTTCCTCAACAACTATCGCAAGATGGAAAACGCGGAATCTTCCGATAGGAAATAAACAAGGTGGAGTCATGAAAAATCTACTTCTCGCCGTCATTGTCGGGTGCCTTGCGGCTTTCGGAATCCTGAAAGTCATGGGCGATAAAGCCTCCTCCCCACCCGCTATTCCGCATCAGTCCGCCTATGAACGCGTTACCTCGACGCATACGTTGCGATGTGCCTACGCGCCTTACGATCCCTTCCTCATCATCGAAACCGGCGGCGGCATCAAGGGCATTTTTCATGATGTCGTGGAAGAAGCCGCGAAACGATTGGGCCTGACGGTCGTGTGGGCCGAGGAAATCGGCTACGGCAACATCAATACCGGCTTCGTCACCAACCGTTACGATGCGTTCTGCGCGGGTCTGTGGCCCGCCGGAAGCCGCGCCGCCACGACGATTTTCTCCACCGCCGTGGTCTGGGACCCCGTCAGCATCTGGGTGCGCGGCAATGATACGCGTTTCGACGGGCATATTGAGGCGCTGAACGATCCCGCCTACAAGATCGCCGTGATGGATGGCGACGCCACGGTTTCCATGGCCGACGTTTTCTTTCCCAAGGCCGGTCGCGTTACGATGTCGCAGAACCAGACAATCGGCGAAGAAATAGCGCAAGTGACGACTGGCAAGGCCGATGCCGATTTCCGCGATTACCTTGCCGCCGACCGTTTCATGCAGACATCACCCAACAGCATCAAGGACCTGTCGCCGGGCAAGCCGCCGCTGATGTACGCCCTGACAGTCGGGTTTAATCAGGGAGAGACTGAACTGAAGGGCATGTTCGATGTGGTGCTGAGCGATATGGATCGCGACGGAACCACCCGCCGCATCGTCAAAAATTATCTCGGCGACAAATCCGGCCTGCTGTTTTACCAGCACAGCCAGTTCGAACCTTATTAGCTTTTAGAAATTCTGCAGAAGGCGTTCGATGTAATCGCGTTCCATCTTGGGGCGGCCCGTATAACCAGCGCGGCGCTGTAATTCATCCAATATTTCGCGCACATGCCGCACCTGCATCTGGTCCGGCACCTTGATGCCGCCATCGTCGCGCATCATGGCGCTCGGCCCGCGCCCGAACGGATCGCGGCCCTGCCCGAAAGCGCCCTCGCCCGGCATCGGCAACATCATCATGCTGGAACGCAGCTCGTTCGCCATGGACTGCATCGCCTGCCGCAAGGCCTGGACCGCTTCGTTCTGGTGTTGTGTTGCCTGCTGCGTCGTTCCCTGCTGCAAATCGCCGCTGGCGCGTTTCATCGCCTGCGCGCCATGATCGAGATCGCGCGCATTGTCGCCATTGATGCCGGACATTAACTCTTGAAGCTTATGCAGAAGGTCGTTTTGTTCCGATGTCAGTTTGGAACGCGCTGTTTTATCATTGCCGTTGGCATTCTGGAAGGTCTTGTCGAGCAGTTGCTGCTGCTGCTGCGTCAATTCGCGCAGAGCCACAAGGCGGCGGATCGCCTGCTTCTGTTCCTCGCTGAATTGCGGGCGTTGGGTTTGTATGTTCTGCAAAAGCTGCTGCAATTTGGATAGTTCCTCGCGGGCGGCATCGCGCTTGCCGGTCGCCGACAGATCGCGCAGCTGCTCCAGCATCCGGTCGAGGTCCTGCGGCGTCAGCACATTGGTTTGTGTCCCGAGCAGCTGACTCAGATCCTGCACAGGTCCCGGCCGCGCGGCCATGCGCGTCGAAAGTTCCGACAGATACTGCTTCAGCGCCTGATGCAGCCGGTCGATCAGTTGCTGGATTTCCTGCTCGCTGGCGTTGTGGTCGAGGGCGTCGGCGAGTTCCTTCTGCGCAGCCCGCAAATTCTGCTCGGCGAGACCAATTGTGCCGTCCTCGAT
>JAATFY010000173.1 GCA_015654915.1 Rhodospirillales bacterium | reverse complement strand
GGCTGGAGCAGGCCGCCAGCAGAACCGGCAAAAGGGCCGTAATCAGAAGAAATTTGGCGGCGGTCATGCGGTTTAATCCTGAATTAGAGCCCAATCGTTCAATTTTCGTCATTCCGGCCAAGTCCGCGTAGCGGACGCGAGCCGGAATCCCATTTAGTGTTTTTGCCGTTAGAAACCAAACGGGATGCCCGCTTTCGCGGGCATGACGACAAGATTTAAATGGCTCCTGAATATTAACAATCAGGGTCATTTACCATCCTGTAATGCCGGAAAGTACGAGGATTTGCAAGGCCGTATAGCCATTAACCGTGTTGTGGCCCAGATGCAACACAATATCGATGAATGCTGGCTTTACGGATTTCTTGCTTGTCTGTGCAGGCCTGTTGTACCAAGTTTCCCTCCGACGGGGCGTGTTGCCCTTCTCTTAAGTCACAAGTCTCTAACAACAATCCATCATCCATCCACGAGGGGGATTACATGCGTAAAGTTCTTTTGGCCACGACAGCTTTGGTTGGCGTTGCTTTTGCCGGCGCTGCTCACGCGGCCTCGACTTCACCGATTTCACTGAATGTGGGCGGCTATACAGATTTCGTTGCCGGTATCTGGCACGAAGCTCAGGGCACGACAGCTGCTCCTCGCGCTTCACGCGATTTCGAAACCGAATACAAGATTAACTTCGACGCAGTTGGCAAAGGTTCCAACGGCATCGAATACGGCGCCAATGTCAGCCTCTGGAATGGCCCGGAAGTCACCAACGCTGGCGCCCCATGGACGGGCGGCGGCACGGCTGCGACGATCAACTCGGCTTATGTCTGGTTGTCGGGCGCGTTCGGTAAAGTCATGCTCGGCGACGAACATGGCGCGACCGATCTGTTCGTATACGCTCCGACGGTTGGCGAAGGCCAAGTCGACGGTCGCTATATGGACTTCGTCGATCCGACCACTCTGGACCGCTTCTATGCCTCCGGCGTCGACAACACGGAACACAGCACAAAGATCACCTACTACACACCGAAGGTCGGCAACGACATGAACAAGGTGCAGTTGGGCGTATCCTATGCTCCGAACCTGTACAACTACGGCCAGGCTGTTACAAAGTATAACACCGGTGCTGCCGGCGTCGGCGCGACATCTCCTTATCAGGATGTGATCGACGGCGCAGTTGAATACTGGGGTAACTTCCATCCCGTAACCGTTGCTTTGAGCGCTGACATCACCACCGGTTCCGCCGGTGCTGCCGGCGCCGGCGCCGGCGCTGGTTCGGCCGGTTTGTATCCGACCGCTCCTGGCGTCGCAGGCTTCTCTGACTACACCACCTTCGGGCTGGGCGGTCAGGTTGGCTTCTCCGGCTTCACGGTTGGCGCTTCGTACGTCGATATGGGCCGCTACGGTGCAGTCCATGGCCAGAACAAGTCGCAAGACGTCTGGACCTTCGGCGGCAAGTATGAGTTCGACAAAGTCGGCGTCGCAGTCAGCTACCTCACGGGCGAAGGTTACGACAACCTTCTCAACGCAGGTTTCTCGGCAACCACGACGAATACGAACTATGTCAGCAGCTTCAACGCCTGGGGCGTTGGCGCGGTCTACACATGGTTCCCCGGCCTGACCACGAACGCCGACGGCGTTCTGTTCCAGCAGGGTGTCAGCAACGAGATCGACACCAACAACGGATACGTTCTGTTGGTCTCGCAGCGGTTGGCGTTCTAAGTGGAATGTTTTCTTAGGGAGCGCGTAGCGCGAGCTTAGAAAACATCCATCCCCGCGAAGGCGGGGACCTGAAAGAAAATCGAAGGGCGGTGGGGAAACCCACCGCCCTTCTTCTTTTGCGCAATTCCATCGGCTCGTCATGCCCGCGAAAGCGGGCATCCCATTTATTTTTCTTTAAAAAAAGAAACCAAATGGGATTCCGGCTCGCGCTCGCTGCGCGAGCTTGGCCGGAATGACGAATATCGAAATAAGGATATAATCGGTTATACAATACCCCTATGAACGCCATCGCCGATAATCTCCGCTTCGTGCGGAAAAAGATAATGCAGGCTGCGCTGGCCAACGGCCGCGACCCGTCTCAGATCAAGCTTGTCGCCGTTAGCAAAGGTAAGACTGAAGCCGATGTCGAAGCGGCCATTGCGGCGGGCCAGCTCGTTTTCGGCGAGAACCGCGTGCAGGAAGCCAAGGCGAAATTTGCGAATTTGCGCGCCGCCAACCCCGCGCTCGAATTGCACCTGATCGGCCCCTTGCAGACCAACAAGGCCGACGATGCCGTCAGGCTTTTCGATGTGATCCAGACGCTGGATCGCCCCAGTCTCGCCGAAGCCCTCGCCAAGGCGATAAAAAAAACGGGCCGCGTGCCCCGGCTTTATATCGAGGTCAATAGTGGTTCCGAGCCGCAAAAGGCGGGCGTTGCGCCGGAGGATTTCGGGTCTTTTCTGGACTTCTGCCGCGACGCCTGCGGCCTCGCGGTCAACGGGGTGATGTGCATTCCGCCGCAGGCCGGGGATCCCACGCCGCATTTCCTGCGGCTGAAAACGCTCGCTGAACAATACGGCCTCGCGCATATCAGCATGGGCATGAGCGCCGATTTCGAGACGGCGATCCGCTGCGGCGCCACCGAAGTGCGGGTCGGCAGCGCGATATTCGGGGAACGGTAGCAATGGAATGGATCCCCGCCTTCGCGGGGATACGGCATTTTCTAAACTCGCTGTGCTCGTTAAGAAAATGCTCTAGTTCGTTACATCTACCGAAGCGCCGAGGCTGGAAGGCCCGGCCGCCACGCATTTATACTGATTAAGCGCTTTCAGCATCACCATATCGTCGACCAGATTTTGCGGTATGGGGTTTTTCTGCGGGCCTGTTTTCGCGATATCGCCCGCGACGGGGCTGGACATGGCAGGCGTTGCGTCGGCCGCGGTCGCTGGAGCAGGGACCGGTGTACTGGCCGCCGTTGCGGTGGGCGCCGTTGTTGCCGTCGCCGTCGCAGCAGATGCTCCGGCATCCGGCGGCGGCGAAGCCACTGGCAGCGGGTGCGGGCCGTTCATGAGGCGGCTGGTATAAATCGTGTGGCCGAGCCGCATGGCGTGCGATCCTTCGGACAAAGCAATAGCAGTGTTTTGCGCTTCCATGCTGCCGGACGGATCCATGACGCCGCCGTAGGGAAGCTTGCTGCGGTCAAGCGGGAAAGCCTTGGCTTGCATCAGAGGTGCTGCAGAAGCATCTGTCGCTTGTGTCTGTTGGGCGGCTTGCGCCGTCAATGCAGCGATTGCCTGATCCGGCGTAAGCGCGGGCGTTGCTGCGGCAGGCGCCGCGACTGTAGGAGCAACCGCTGCCGTGGCCGCCAGAGCCTGCGCATCGGTGGATTTCGCGGGGTCGGTTTGCGCGATTTGCGTTTTGGCTTTGTCGTCGCCGGTTCCGAACAAGGTGGCTATGACATTGCCCCCGACATCCTTGCCGGTTTCCGCTTCGGCGACGGCATCGCCCGCGGCGCCCGCGGCGCCCATGACAGCGGACGCGATACCGAAAATGCCGCCATACAGAACATCGCCGGCGACGCGCGAGATGGGGTTGATCGTATCGCCGGTAATTGAACGATAAACCGAACTGGCCACCGGAATATGCTGCAGCGGATTGACCATATCGAGAAAATCGCTGAAGCTGAAATCGGTCGCCGTGCCGGCTTCAATCGAAGTACGGTCGAATTGCGAATAGCGGCGCGGGTCGACCTTGGCTGTGTTGGAAACGCTCGAAACATCCTTGGCTGTATCGGCGGCCGCCGGCGCCGTATTGAAATTGGTTGCCGCCGGCATGTAACCGGGTGCGTCGAAAGTACCAGCAAGGACAGGATTGATCTCGAGCATATTATCTCCAGCTCTTTATGGAGCAAACCCCGTGCCATAAATTTATCGTTTATTATCAATATGTTATGTGATATCCAATAGAACCGAAACGGCAGTTTTTGCCGTTCCCGTATCGCGTTAGAGTAGCCCATGCCTACGCTCCATCTTGCCGTACCGGATGCCGCCCTGCGCGGCGCGATCACCGAACAACTCGCGCTTGCGGGGCTTGGCAGCGTGCGGGAGGACGGCGATCTGGCGGCGGCGCTGGGCGCCGACGATGCCGTCATCCTTCTCGATGAAGCGGCCGCCGACAAAAAAGCGCTGAAACTGTTGCGCGACACGGCGGCGGGCGCGGGACGCAAGCGCATTTTT
>JAATFY010000105.1 GCA_015654915.1 Rhodospirillales bacterium | reverse complement strand
TGAAGTTAACCGCGATGCCGATTTTTTCCATGTTCTGCATGCTGGTGGCGAGGCTCTGCTGCGCCGCCGATGCCAGCATCGCCTGGCCATAATCGGTTGGCGCGCGGCTCGATGAACTTTTCTCGGCCATCAAAAGATTATTGAGAATGCCGGGCAAGCCGCCGTCCTCGATTTTACCGCTGCGGATGCCTTCATCCTGCCGCGCCTTGGGTCCCCAGAATAATTCGGTGATGCGTCCGTCGCCGGTTTTCTTTTTTTTCTTTTTCTTGGGCAGTCCGGTCGCTTCGTCGAATTCTTCCGCCTCGTTGGGATCGTCCCATTTGCATTCTTCCCATTTGACGCCAAGAAATTCCTGAATGGCATCGGACATGAAGGGCAGGTTCATCAGCATTTCGCGCAGCATTCCGGCGGCGTTGAAGATGGCTTCTTCTTCCAGCTTCTTAAGTTCCGCTTTTTCCTCGTCGGTCTTCATACCCTTGCGGGCGGCGAGGACAGGGACCATGCAATTATCCTTGAGTTTCTTGGCCCAGTCGGCCGCGACGCCGGAGCGTTCGGCCTCGCCGTTTTCCTTGTACAGGTCGGCCATGGTGCGGAGCCTTTTGACAAGGCATTCCGACCAGTACCACCAGTCATTGAAGGGCGCACGTTGGCTGTAGCTCGACATAGGCTTAATTTGGGCTGTGACGCGGCACTTTGCAAGCCGCTAGGAGGGGTTAATCGACCCGTCCGGCCGAGCGCAGGAACTGGCTGTTTTTATCGGCCCAGCGGCGCTGCGTCTCGTCATGCCGCCGCGGCTCGTCCTCGCCGCGAACGAGGGCTTCGCGCGGACGGCGGCTCTCGCCGCTCTGTTCGCGCTCGAGAAGATTTTGCAGCGATTCCGGCAACCGCCCATTCTCAGGATGGCCGCTGCCGATGCCTTCGGGTTCGTTGCCGCCGGGACCCCTGAACAATTCATCCGCCAGGCGGCCTGCGCATTTGCTGTGCCATGGCGATTTCAGGAGTGCCTGCATATCCGTCGACAGTTCCGGCAGGCGTTCCAGCGTCTCGGCCATGAGAACGGCGAGACCGGCAATGACGCGCTCGTCGTGATGGGCAACTTCGGCCAGCGATTCCGTCGGCGTATCGACCTCGTCCGTCAGCGTGTGGACGCGGTGGAGCAGGTCAATGGTCTTGGCATTCTTCGCCTGCCGGTCATGATCCAGCATAAACATGTCGCGGTGAGGAGGTTTGGTATAGATATGGACGCACGTGGTCAGCCGGTCGATGACGACCTGCGCCCAATGCAGCCATTCTTCGTGCGACGGTTTTTGTGTCTGGTGATCTTTCATAAACCTCACACCCCTTCCTTTTGAGAGCATAGCGCAAAACTGGCCTTTCATCAAGAAATGCCCGATTTTTATGGCGATTTTTGACGATAAAGGGGAAGAAGCTACCTGAATCAGATAATGCAGCGCAGCATTCTGTGGCGAACAGTGCGCGGGGTATGCGGGTGGTATCAGGAACCGCGCAGGGCTCGCTGGCGCAGCAGATGATCCGCAAGCGTACAGGCCATCATGGCTTCGCCGACCGGAACGGCGCGGATGCCGACGCAGGGATCATGGCGGCCCTTGGTGATGATCTCGGTATTTTTGCCGCGAACATCGATGGTCTGTTTTGGACTAAGGATCGAACTGGTCGGCTTCACGGCAAAACGCGCGACGACATCCTGTCCGGTCGAAATGCCGCCGAGAATGCCGCCCGCATGGTTGGACAGGAATTTTGGTTTGCCTTTGGCGCCCGCGCGCATCTCGTCCGCATTCTTTTCACCGGTCAATTCGGCCGAAGCAAATCCGTCGCCGATCTCGACGCCCTTAACGGCGTTGATCGACATCATGGCCCGCGCAAGGTCGCTGTCGAGCTTGTCGTAAACGGGTTCGCCCAAACCGGCGGGTACGCCTGACGCGACGATTTCGATAATGGCACCGGCGGAAGAACCCTTCTTGCGGATCTTGTCCAGATAATCCGCCCATGCGGACACAGCCTTCTTGTCCGGACAGAAAAAAGGATTGCCGTTTACTTCGGCCCAGTTCCAGCGGGCGCGGTCGATTTTCTGCGTGCCGATCTGGATGACGGCGCCGCGCACCTGAATGTTCTTGCCGAGAATTTTGCGCGCCACGGCTCCCGCCGCCACGCGGCAGGCCGTTTCGCGCGCGGAAGAACGTCCGCCGCCGCGATAATCGCGGATGCCGTATTTTACCCAATAGGTGTAATCGGCGTGGCCGGGGCGGAATTTGTCCTTCACATCGTCGTAGTCTTTCGAACGCATGTCGGTGTTCTCGATCACCATACTGATCGGAGCGCCCGTGGTGACGCCTTCAAACACGCCGGACAGAATTTTGACCTGATCGGCTTCTTTCCGTTGCGTCGTGAATTTCGATTGGCCCGGCTTGCGGCGGTCGAGCCATGGCTGGATATCGGCTTCGCTGAGGTGGATCAAAGGCGGGCAACCATCGATCACCACGCCGATTGCGGCACCGTGGCTTTCGCCCCATGTGGTAAAACGGAAAAGCGCGCCGAAGCTGTTGCTCGCCATGGTTTTATGTACCGTTTGCCGTCGTGTTCATGCCGGCCAGAAGTTCCGAGAGGGCCTTGGTTTCATCGGCGGCGATCATGCCGACGGTGTGATAGCCGGAATCGACATGCATGACTTCGCCGGTGACGCCGGTGCCGAGGTCGCTGAGCAGGTAAAGCGCGGCATTGCCGACTTCCAGAGTGGTGACATTCCGCTTGAGAGGGGCGTTGATTTCGTTCCAGTTCAGGATGTAGCGGAAATCGCCAATGCCGCTGGCGGCCAGAGTCTTGATC
>JAATFY010000133.1 GCA_015654915.1 Rhodospirillales bacterium | reverse complement strand
GTCACAATGTCGCTTGCCATGAGCACCAAGCTTCTATGGCAGGAGGGAATCGTTCAAAAGCTATTAGGTTTGTGATCTGAATTCAGCGAGGAAAAGCATCTCGCACCCGCAGCAACCCCTTTCCGGCAAGTTATATGCCTTTATTGACCTGCCTCTGTTGCGGGGTTAACTTCCACGCGCAACGGTCGGCCCTGCTCGCGGGCGGGCCGGAAACGAGTAATATAATCAAAGTCCCCAAGGGAGTGCGTGGTTATGGCAAGAAGCTCAGTCCGGAAAAAAACCGCCGCTCCCGCCGCGAAAGACAGTTCCGTTAAGGCGCCTTCTGCCGTCAAAAAATCCGCCGCCTGCTTCCCTGCCCCGCCTGCCGATTTTACGCAGGCTTTATACGCCAACGTTCTGGCGACCGACCTCGCCCCTTTCTCTCCCGCCGACCGCGAATGCATGGCGGCGTCCATCTGGCATCTGGCGCAGGACCGCAAACCCGGCACGCTGAAGCTGCGGCTGTTCAATCCCTCGCCCGCCGCCGACGGCTGGGCCGTCGATCACACCGTTCTTGAAATCGTCAACGACGATATGCCGTTTCTGGTCGACTCCATCACCGGCGCTTTGCAACGGCGTGGACTGACCGTCCATATCGTCATCCATCCCGTGATGTGCGTCAGCCGCACGCCGCAGGGCAAGCTTCTGGGCGTTGCCAAAGACGGCGAGACGAAAAGCCCGATGGTTCTGGAATCGCTCATGCATATCCAGATCGACCATTGCCTCGATCCGACATTACTCAAGGAAATCGAAGCCGACCTGCGCGGCGTGCTTTCCGATGTGCGCGCCGCCGTCGAAGACTGGCCGAAAATGCGCCAGCGCATGGCCGAATCCATGGCCCATGCCTCGGCTTCCAAGCATCAGGAATCCGCGACGGAAAGCACCGAAGAAACCCGCGAATTCCTGCGCTGGCTCGACGACAACAATTTTACCTATCTGGGCTACCGCGACATCGACCTGATGCAGGAAGGCGGCAAGCTGACCAGCATCAAGGTAATGAGGGATACCGGCCTCGGCATCCTGCGCGATCCGGACCTGCGCATGTTCGGCGGCCTGCGCGATATGGGCGACAAGCAAAAGCCCGCCTTGCAGCGCTATGTCCGGCAGCATCATCTGCTGGTCGTCACCAAGACCAACCAGCTGGCGCGTGTGCACCGGCCGGTGCCGATGGACGCTATTTTCGTCCGGCGCTTCAACAGCGAAGGCGACATCATTGGCGAACGGCTTTTCGTCGGCCTGTTCACCTCGCAATCCTACTCGCAGAATCCGCGCGAGATTCCTTTTCTGCGCCGCAAGATCGAACATGTCCTGACACGCACCGGCTTCGCTTCCAACAGCCACGATGGCAAGGCGCTGGTCCATATCCTGAACAATTACCCGCACGAAGAACTGTTCCAGATCAGCGAGAACGAACTGCTGCAGAACAGCCTCGGTATTCTGCAATTGCAGGAACGGGCGCGTGTGGCGCTGTTTGCCCGCCGCGATCCGTTCGAGCGCTATGTTACCTGCCTCCTTTATGTGCCCCGTGATCGTTACGACTCGTCCCTGCGCATCCGGCTGCAGGCCTTTCTGGAAACGGCTTTCGGGGGCAAAGCCGAGGACTGGAATGTCCGCATCGGCGACAGCCAGCTGGCGCGCGCCTTTGTCACCATACATATAAGTCCCGCCTCGCCGCATCCCGACCTGACCAAGCTTGAAGAGGATTTGCGCGAGATGTGCCGCGGCTGGACCGACCGGCTGCGCGATTGTCTGGTCGCCGAATATGGCGAAGCGACGGCGCTCGCGCTGTTGCGCCGCTATGGCGATGCTTTCCCGCTGGCTTACCGCGACGTCGTTGCGCCCATCATGGCCGTACGCGACGTGCACAATCTGGAACGCAGCAAAACGCTGGAACAGGGGCGCCTGATCGTCGACCTGTCGCCGCCGAACGGTTCGGGCCTCCAGCATCTCAAATTGTTCCAGATCGGGCAGCCTATCGCCCTGTCGGCGGTGCTGCCTTTGATCGAAAATATGGGCATCAAGGTCGAATATGTGAACGGCCCCTACGAGATCAAGCCGAAAGACAGCGACCGGACTGTTTTTATCCATGAATTCGTCGGACGCCCCGCGCATGCGCCGATTGTCGAATTTCACACTATCAAGCCCGCTTTCGAAGAAACGTTCGGCAAGATATGGGTCAACGAGGCCGAAAGCGACTTGTTCAACACGCTGACCTTGCGTGCCGGCATGGCGTGGCGCGAAGTGCGCGTCCTGCGCACCTTTGCCCGCTATCTGCGCCAGTTGCGCATCCCCTACAGCCACGAAATGATGGCGGAAACGTTCCTCCATCACGCGCATCTGGCGCAACAGATATACGCACTGTTCTTCGCGCGGCATAATCCCGACCTGAAAGGCGACCGCGCCGCGCGTTGCCGCGAGATCGAGGCGCATATCAACGAACTGGTCGCGAAGATCGATGTTCTGGAAGAAGACCGCATTATCCGCCGCTATCTCAATCTCGTGCAGGCTTCACTGCGCACGAATTTCTTCCAGTTGACCAAAGAAGGACAGCCCAAATCCTATTTATCCATCAAGTTCGACAGCCGCACGGTCGAGTTTATGCCGCTGCCGAAACCGCTTTACGAGATTTTTGTCTATAGCCCGCGTACCGAAGCGGTGCATCTGCGCGGCGGCAAGGTCGCGCGCGGCGGCATCCGCTGGTCCGACCGCCGCGACGATTTCCGCAACGAAATCCTCGGACTGATGAAGGCGCAGATGGTCAAGAACAGCGTCATCGTTCCGGTCGGCTCCAAGGGCGGCTTTATTGTCAAGCGCCCTCCGGCGGAGGCCGACAAGTTCCAGGCCGAAGGCATCGCCTGCTACCGCATCATGATGTGCGGATTGCTGGACATCACCGACAACCGTATCGGCAACAAGATTGTCCCGCCGGAACGCGTCGTGCGCCATGACGACGCCGATCCCTATCTGGTCGTAGCCGCCGACAAAGGCACGGCCAAATTCTCCGACATCGCCAACGGCATATCGCAGGAATACGGCTTCTGGCTGGACGACGCTTTCGCGTCGGGCGGTTCGGTGGGATACGACCACAAAGCCATGGGCATCACCGCCCGCGGCGCATGGGAAGCCGTCAAGCGGCATTTCCGCGAAATCAGCAAGGATATCCAGACGACTGACTTCACCTGCATCGGCGTCGGCGACATGTCGGGCGACGTGTTCGGCAACGGCATGCTGCTGTCGCAACATATCCGCCTGCTCGCGGCGCTCGATCCTCGCCATGTTTTCTGCGATCCTAGCC
>JAATFY010000181.1 GCA_015654915.1 Rhodospirillales bacterium | reverse complement strand
GGTTTGACATTCATGACGCGTTTGAACGGCAGACCGGTCGCGATCAGACAGTCGGCTAAGTCTTTCCGCGCCGAGACTCGGATGCGCTTGTTGTTGCAAACAGAGACCAGCCCCTTCTCGGCCCAAAACATTTCGTCCTTGATGGGATCGTAAATGACACCGGCGATAATCTCGCCATCCTTTTCGGCGGCGATCGAAATCGCCCAATGGGCGAGGCCGTGCAGGAAATTCGTGGTACCGTCCAGAGGATCGACGATCCAGCGCTCGGTTTTGCCCGATGTATCGGCGGCATCGTCTTTTTCTTCCATGACGAAACCGAACACGGGCCGCGCCTTACCGAGTTCTTCGCGCAGGATTTTCTGCGCCTGCAAATCGGCCGTGCTGACAAAATCGGCGGGACCCTTGCGCGAGATTTGCAAATGCTCGACTTCGCCGAAATCGCGCTTCAGTCCCTTGGCCGCTTTTTCGGCAGCCTTGACCATAACGTTGATAAGGGGGGGACGAAGCGCCATTACTCGCGCGCGCGTTCGACGTAAGTGCTGTCGTTTGTGTTGACGACGATGCGCGTTCCGACGCCGATGAAAGGCGGCACCATGACGCGCACATTGCCCAGAACTTTCGCGGGCTTGTAGGACGACGAAGCCGTCTGCCCCTTGACGACGGGATCGGCTTCCGTGATTTCCAGAATAACGGTCGGCGGCAAGGTCACCGAAAGCGCAGCGCCTTCGTACATCTGGACGGTGCAGACCATGCCTTCCTGCAGGAACACGACAGGATCGCCGATGATATCTTTTTGAATTGTCGTCTGCTCGAACGTCGTCTGGTCCATGAATGTGTAATCATTGTCCGCGGAAAACAGGAACTGCATTTCGTGATCCTGCAACTGGACGCGCTCGACGCTTTCCTGCGTGCGGAAACGGACGTTGGTTTTGATGCCGGTGCGCACGTCGCGCATATCTACCTGAACGATGGCGTTGCCCTTGCCCGGAATCGTGATTTCGCTTTTCAGGACGAGCCAGAGCTTGCCGTTATAGTCCAGGACATTACCCTTGCGGATGGTATTGGCGTCGACTTGCATGGTTTTTTCTCGATAAAACAACGTTTAAGCGGTTGAAGATAAAGCTTTCTTTCAGCATCAAACACGATGCCGAGGCGCTCTTTTCGGTGGTTTCGGCGGTTTTGTCAACTTTTCGTCCTGCAGCGAATAGGGTTTGGTAAATGGCTTGGTAACCACGATTTCTTACCCATAGGAAGTAAGTTCCTGTCGTTAAACACGAAAAGTAATTCCACGCTTTGGGACAGCGCATTTTCTGGTATTCTTCCCACACACTTTTGCAACCGAGATTTGCGGCACGCAAGGCAAACGATTTCAGGAGACGGTTATGGTGCAGGAAGTTCGCAGAATTATGCTCACCCCCGAAGAACTTGTCTCGGCTTTCGAAAGCTATCGCCGCATGACGCCCGGTTTTCTGCCGGAAGGACGGATTGTCAGTTGCATTCCTCTCGGCGACGGCGCGATCAAGGTCCTTCTCAAAATGCCTGAAAATACGCTACCGACCAAAAGCGAATTCGTGTTCAAGGATATGGACGCCGTCAACCCCCTGATCCGTTTTTGCATCGAGAACAACATTATGTTGCCGCGAAGCGGCCAAAAATCCCTGTTCATCAAGGACGGCACGGCTTCGCTGTACGTCGTCCTGAACTTGAATATCGATTTGGCGGGATATTTATCCCCGATGCGGGTCGATCAAACCAAAGCGGTCTCGCCCGGCGATATTGTTCGCCATAAAGGCGGGGTTGGCGTCGAATAGGCAGTTGTAATTTAAGCGGCAAGTAAAATTATAAAATACTTTAACAAACAACTTTTCTAAAGGAGATTATTATGGCCAAGGAAAATCGCAGAATTACCCTCTCGTCCGAAGAACTGATTTGCGCCTTCGAATCGTACCGGCGCGTCGCTTACGGATTTCTTCCCGAGGGCACAATTGCCCGCTGCATTCCTTCCAGCCTCGGCACCATTACGGTGGTGCTGGAAACGTCTTATGGCCGCTTTACGCAGCAGACCGAATTTACCTTCGGCGGGCCGGATATTTTGCAACTGATGCTGCGCTTCTGCATCGAAAACCATATCATGCTGCCGCGCAACGGCCGCAAGCATCTGGCGATTTCGGATTCGGCCGTGACGATTTGCATCGAACTCGAGATCGAAATCGAGGATTCGATTTATTTTGAATCGTCGAACGCCAATCCGAACGCAATGCCTTCGCCCGCCAATCGGGGCAGAGAATCCAGTGCTGCCTGAGAAAAACTAGGAAGCGCTGTCTTCGCCGTGGCCCTTGATCCGGCTCGCCAGCGACGCCTGAAGGAACATGTCGATATCGCCGTCCAGCACAGCTTGTGACTGGCTGGTTTCGACGCCCGTGCGGGCATCCTTCACCATCTGGTAGGGCTGCAGGACGTACGATCTAATCTGGTGGCCCCAGGCGATATCGGTTTTCTGAGCTTCGATGACCGCCGCCGCGTCTTCCCGCTTCTTCAGTTCCTGTTCGTATAATTTGCCGCGCAGCATTTCCATCGCCTTGGAGCGGTTCTTGTGCTGTGAACGCTCCTGCTGGCACGCCACGATGATACCGCTGGGAATATGCGTGATGCGGATAGCGCTGTCGGTTTTATTGACGTGCTGCCCGCCGGCGCCCGAGGCGCGGTAGGTATCGACCTTCAAATCCTTGTCGAGAATTTCGACCGGAACGGATTCATCGATGACCGGCGTTATCGAGGCGCTGGCGAAACTGGTATGGCGGCGCGCGTTGGAATCATAAGGGCTGATCCGCACCAGACGATGCACGCCGGATTCCGTTTTCAGCCAGCCATAGGCATTGTGGCCCTTGATCTGGATCGTCGCGGATTTGATGCCCGCTTCTTCACCGGCGGACTCGTCGAGCCATTCGACTTTGTAGCCATGCTGCTCGGCCCAGCGCACATACATGCGCATCAGCATCTGCGCCCAATCCTGCGCTTCGGTGCCCCCTGCCCCCGCATTCACTTCGAGATAACAGTCGTTGGCATCGGCTTCGCCCGACAGCAGGCTTTCAAGTTCGCGCTGTCCTGCAAGCACACGCAGTTTGAAAATCGCGTTTTCAGCCTCCGTGACCAAAGTCTGATCGCCTTCGCTCTCCGCCATCTTTATCATTTCGGTATTGTCGTTGAGACCGTTTTCGAGTTCGCGATAGCCGCGAATGGACTGATCGAGATGCGTGCGCTCGCGCATGATGCCTTGCGCTTTCCGCGGATCGTTCCAGAGATCGGGATTTTCGGCGAACGCGTTCAGCTCATCAAGGCGGGAAAGGGCCTTGTCGAGGTCAAAGATGCCTCCTCAGCAGATCGAGCGATTTCTCGATGGCTGCTATGGCTGTCTGGACTTCCGCGCGCATGAATTACTCGTGCCTGTCGTTGTGATGATCGTGAAAATGCATAGAAGCAGGCGTGAAGTCAATCGAACACGGCTCACTTAATACAATCCGCCGGTTCCCACCGTTGCCGGTGACGCTGCAACCGGCGCGGGTTCGGCTTTTCCAGATCGTGGCGTTACAGGCACAGGTTCAGACGATGGCGCAGCTTCTTCATTAGATTGAGATGGCGTATTGCCGCCCGACGACATTGCCGCCGCAGCGCTTTCGCTGGCGGAACCGGTCACGCTGCCGTCAAGAATGGGGCGCGCCTGGCCTTCCTGCGGCTCGGTGCCGGGGATAAAAGATTCCCAGATCGCGTTCTTGTCGCCCATCGATGCCAACGCGCCGTTTTCGACATTGATGCGCACCATGCGCAGGCCGGGCGGTACGCGGAACGGAACCGCGGGCTTGCCTTTAATCGCTTGCGTGATGAATTCCTTGAAGATCGGCACCGCGACGCTGGCGCCGGTTTCATGCGAGCCAAGCGGTTTCGGATCGTCGAAACCGGCGAAAACGCCGCAGACGAGATCGGGCGTGAAGCCGACGAACCACGCATCCTTGCTTTCATTGGTCGTGCCGGTCTTGCCCGCCAGAGGAACGCCGACATCTTTCAACTTCACCGCCGTGCCGCGCTGCACTACCCCTTCGAGAATGGAAACCATCTGATACGTCGTGCGCGGGTCTTCCACCTGTTCGCGCGTGTCGGGAATATCGGGCGGCAGCATTTCCGGAGCCCAACCGGCATCCGTGCAACCATTGCAATCGCGCTTGTCGGCGCGCCATATCGTCTTGCCGTTACGGTCCTGCACGCGGTCGATAAGGCTTGGAGTAATACGACGGCCGCCATTGACGATCATGCCATAAGCCGTCGTAAGGCGCAGCGGCGTGGTTTCCTTGGCGCCCAGCGCGAATGACAGTAATTCCGGCATATCGTCGGCAATACCGAATTTCTTGGCGTAGCTGACAATGGTCGGCATGCCGATGGCGTTCGCAAGGCGCACGGTCATGACGTTACGCGATTTCTCGACGCCGACGCGTAAAGGTGTCGGCCCGTAGAATTCCTGTGAATA
Source organism: Rhodospirillales bacterium (assembly GCA_015654915.1). GTDB lineage: Bacteria > Pseudomonadota > Alphaproteobacteria > UBA9219 > UBA9219 > JAATFY01. Next base: position 1,740 of record JAATFY010000181.1, on the reverse strand, counting down.
ATTTTCCGGATGCCATAGCGGCAGGCCCGGCCCCTGAAAATATTCGAACGGCGCGTCGAGAATGAGGCTCGACGGCGTGAAGCCCTTATCCAGCGCCGCCATATAGACGAAGGGCTTGAACGCCGAGCCCGGCTGGCGCAAGGCTTGGGTCGCGCGATTGAACTGGCTGATCTTGGCGCTGAAGCCGCCATTCATGGCATAGATGCGGCCCGTATGCGGATCGAGCACGACGATGGCGCCTTGAACCACCGGCACCTGACGCAAAGTGTAAGTATTTTCCGGATAGGCTTTGCCGTCCTCGCCCGCCTTCACCGGCTCGACCATCGCCACATCGCCGACGCTCAGCACATCGCTTGCCTTGTGGATGGCGGGACCGAATTGGTCGCCCGCCAGTTCGCGCCGCGCCCAGCTCATTTCCGACCATGGAATGCGGCCATGCCTGCCGTCGGCTAAAGCAATCTGCGCCTCGGTGTCTTTCAGGCCGAGAACGACCGCAAGCGACCATTCCTCGCCCCCTGCGGGCATGGCGATTTTTTTCAGCACCTTTTGCCAATCGGACATGCTAGCGAGATGCGCTACCGGTCCGCGCCAGCCGCGCTCGCGGCGGTCGAAATTGATAAGGCCGTCACGCAAGGCTTTCGTCGCTATCGCCTGTAGCTTCGGATCGAGGCTGGTTTTCACGGCAAGCCCGCCTTCCAGAACTTCGTCCTCGCCAAACTGCTCGACCAGTTGCCGCCGCACTTCTTCCGAATAGTAATCGGCGGAAATAGTTTCGGCATCGTCGCGCGAGCGTATCTCGAGCGGTTCCTGCTGCGCGGCTTTCATTTCGTCGGACGTAATGCGCCCATTTATCTCCATGCGCTCGAGCACCCAGTTGCGCCGAGCCACAGCGGCATCGTGATCGCGCACCGGATTGTAGCTGTTCGGCGCTTTTGGCAGCGCCGCGAGATAGGCGGCTTCCGCCAGCGTCAATTCATCGAGCGATTTGTTGAAATAATTCAGCGCGGCGGCGGCGACGCCATAGGAGCGGTTGCCGAGAAAAATCTCATTCAAGTAAATTTCAAGAATGCGGTCTTTCGTCAGCACTTTTTCGAGGCGCGTAGCGAGAATGGCTTCGCGCACCTTGCGCGCAACGGATACTTCGTTTGTCAGCAGCATATTCTTGGCAACCTGCTGCGTGATGGTGGAAGCGCCCATCGGCCGCCGGTCGCGCCCCAGATTTTCAAGATTGACGAAAACGGCGCGGAGGATGCCGGTGTAATCGACGCCGTTATGCTGATAAAAATCCTGATCCTCGGCGGCAAGGAAAGCGTCGATCACGCGCTTGGGGATGGCCTTGACCGGCACGAAAATACGCTGCTCGGCGGCAATGGTCGCCATCATCCGTCCATCGTCGGCGTAAATCCGGCTTAAAATCGGGGGCTGGTAATCCTTGAGATAAGAATAATCCGGCAAGTCCCTGCTATAATGATCAAAAATCAATATAGTCGCGACCGCCCCCACTCCGAGCAGGAGCAGGCCGAAGGACAAAAGGGCGGATAATAGGCGCATGGGCTTCAAAACCGAGTCGTGAAAGCGAAGTTTTACCCTCAGGTGGAAAAAGATGGAACAATTGGTTTTTAACTTCCGGAATTATGCAGGAAAAACAGTGCCTACTATCCAGTTGCCCTTGCCCCGGTTTAAGGTTATGATCCGGCCCAAGAACCGGTGCCGCAAGCAAGATTGCACGTTGGGATCTGC
>JAATFY010000237.1 GCA_015654915.1 Rhodospirillales bacterium | reverse complement strand
GCGGCGATAGGGCTTGTCCGCCGTCAAGTCTTCCATCACCGTGAAACGGCAGACGCCCGTGAGGCCGATAAGGAAGCGCCCGTCCTCGGTTTCTGTGAAAGACGAAATGCGTCCGGCGCAGCCGACACGGTAAATCGGCGGCACTTTGTTGTCCTGCGATTCCGGCACGTTGGGCTGGATAATACCGATCATCCGCCCCTGTCCCAGTACATCGTCGATCATGGCCAGATAGCGCGGCTCGAAAATATTCAGCGGCAGCCGCGCGTGCGGCAGCAGCACAACCCCGGACAAGGGAAAAATCGGAATGATTTCGGGCAAAACCGAAGGCGCCGTCGCCGATGCGGATAAAGTGCTCATGCGAATAAAATTGATGACAAACGTTTGCGCGCCGAAACCGTCAGCGGATCGGTGGGGCCGAAGGCTTCGAAAAGCTTGACCAGTTGCTTACGCGCAGCGTCTTCGTTCCATTTGCGGTCGCGGCGCACGATGTCCAGAAGCTGATCCACGGCCCCTTCCTTTTGCCCCGCGGCATAATGCGCCATGGCGAGATCGAAGCGCGCCTGATGGTCGGCGGGATTTTGTTCCAGCTTTGCCTGTAACTCCGCGACCGAGCCGCTTTGCGCCGACTGATCGGCCAACTCAATAGCGGTACGGATGGGATCGAACGCCTTGTCCTTCGCCATATCGGTGGGCGCTTTTTCCAGCATCTGCTTTGCGCTGGCGGTATCGCCCAGCATCAAGAGGCTGCGCAGAAAACCGGCATAGGCCGTAACGTTCGCCGGTTCCATGTCCAGAATATCGGCATAGATTGATTGCGCGGTGGCGGCATCGTTGGCCGCCAGAAAATCCGCCGCCTGTTTTAATGCCGTGCCCAATCCATTGCCTGTGTCAGGCGCTGCCGTAGCGCCGGTCGCCTTTATAAGCCGTTCAATCCAGCTTTTGACCTGCACTTCGGGTAATGCTCCGGCAAAGCCATCGACGGGCCGTGCCTGAAAGAAAGCAAAGACGGCGGGAATGGATTGCACGCCCATCTGCTGGGCAATCTCTGGGTTCTGGTCGATATCGACGCGCGCCAGATAGATGGCGCCGTTATAGGAGCGAACGACTTTTTCCAGCACGGGCGCCAGTTGCCTGCATGGCGCCGCAGCCGTCGCCCAGAAATAAACCAGCACGATCCGCTGCTTCGATGCCTCGATAACATCGGCCATAAAGGTCGCAAGGCCGACATCCTTCACAGGATCGGCGGCGATGTTCGGCTCCGGAACCGGCGCCAGTTGGGAAAGCGGTAAAACCATAAAGAACCCGTATGTATGCCTGACTGGATCATTAAAGACATAGGCCGCGTTTAGCAAATGGCAAGTGACCTTATACCCGTAAAGACAGCAAAAATGTTTGACTCGCCGCCGGCCCGACCTTAACCTTTACATCAGGAGTTAAGAGGCAAAATGTTTCTCTGTTGTCGTCGCGCCTGATTTTTCGTATCCGCATGGCCTTCGCGGCCGTGCCGGATTTCCCGATCGACAACCGCAACCTCCCGCCGCTGACCCGTTAACAGCGAAAGTATCCCGAGAAACAGATGCACAACCCCTTGTCCTCGCATTCCACCCTGCACGCCGCGACGAAAAGCGCGTCGGTGCTCGACCTGATCGGCAACACGCCGCTGATCCGCGTCCACAATATCAATACCGGTCCATGCGATCTGTTCCTGAAACTCGAGTGCCAGAATCCCGGCGGATCGATCAAGGACCGCATCGCGCTCGCCATGGTGGAAGAGGCCGAACGCGACGGAAAGATCAAGCCGGGCGGGGTATTGGTCGAGGCGACGGCGGGCAATACCGGCCTTGCGCTGGCGCTGGTCGCCAAGCAAAAGGGCTACCGGCTGATCCTCGTCATTCCCGACAAATTGAGCCAGGAACAAACCTTCCATCTCAAGGCCGTGGGCGCCGAAGTTATCATGACGCGTTCGGATGTTCCGTGCGATCATCCCGACTATTATCACAACAGGGCGGCAAGCATCACGGCCTCCATCCCCGGCGCATTTTACGTCAACCAGTTCGAGAATCCTGCCAATCCGGCGGCGCATGAACGCACCACCGCGCCCGAGATTTGGGAGCAGATGGAACATAAGGTCGATGCCATCGTCTGCGGCGTCGGCTCCGGTGGCACCTTGACCGGCGTCGGACGTTTTTTCCACAAAGCCTCACCCGCAACGGAAATGATTTTGGCTGATCCCAAAGGTTCCATCCTTGCGCCTTACGTCACGCATGGCGTGATGACCGAGGCGGGAAGCTGGCTGGTCGAAGGCATCGGCGAGGATTTCATTCCGGAAAATTGCGACCTGTCGCTGGTAAAACAGGCCTACCCCATCACCGACGAAGAAAGTATCGGTTCCGCACGCGCAGTC
>JAATFY010000147.1 GCA_015654915.1 Rhodospirillales bacterium | reverse complement strand
GCATGATCGTCGGCCGCGGCATGGGCTCCGGCAAAGGCAAGACCTGCGGCCGTGGCGTGAAGGGCCAGAAGGCCCGTACCGGCGTGTCCATCCGCGGTTTTGAAGGCGGCCAGATGCCGTTGCATCGCCGTTTGCCGAAACGCGGCTTCAACAATATCTTTTCCAGCGAATATGCGGAAATCAATCTCGGCCGCCTGCAGCAGGCGATTGAATCCGGCAAAGTCTATGCCAAGCAGCCGATTACGTTCGAAAGCCTGCTCAAGGCCGGCGTCGTCGCCAAGGCCAAGGACGGCGTGCGTTTGCTGGGTAAGGGCGAGATCAAGGTGAAGATCGAGATGACCGTTGCCGGCGCTTCCAAGTCCGCCATCGCTGCCGTCGAAAAAGCGGGCGGCAAAGTGACCGTCATAGCCCCGGCAAAGAAGGAAGAAAAAGCGGCTTAAGCAACATTTGCTGGGCTAGAGCATCTCCCGATTAGGTGGATCAACTCTCGGCTCGTCATGCCCGCGGAAGCGGGCATCTCATTTTCTGTTAAGCCGTTGAAAACCAAACGGGACATCCGCTTGCGCGGGTGTGACAAAACTGGAGAGTGCAAATCTACGTAAACGGGAAACGCTCTAATTAACCATATTTTCCGCTTCACTTGCCCCCGAGGCTTGCTTAACATTGTTCTTAATCCAAATAAAATTGGAGGATGATCGTGAGCGTGTTTACATTCCATCCCTATCAATATCGCCGAGAAAGGCGAGGGTTAACGAAGTGACAACACGGCGACACCGTCGTGAATCCTCTTATTGTCAATTATGACAAGGCCGTCACGGATTTTATTTGCCATCAAAGCTACTGGGAACCTCAAACGCTGCCCCGCCCCGAGCCTAAACGCTCTTTTGATTTTTTATCTTGGATTAGGCCTTTCGGTGCCGGTAAGGCCCCCGAAATCAAGACTGCACCTGTTTTTTTCGACGCCCAAGTAATGGTAAATAGAAATGACGTGTCTATTTATGCTGACGAATTTAATGGTAGCAGCACGCGCGGCCTGAAAGCCCACTTCGCAAGAGAGATTACCTCACGGCTCAAGGCAAAACTGGTTTCGGAGATTGAACTTTCGGCTCAAGGAGATGGTTCTTCTTCTCCGTGCGAAGTTTCAGAAGTTAAATCTAATGGATATGGATACACATTCACTGTGCAGATTCCAGAAACCATTTTGAATCGCACGAGGGGGCGCTATCAGCCTAACGCCATACCGGCGTAATTTTTAAGCCGTAAGGCACTTTGTATTGTATAAATGGACGATTGATTCGAATTGCGCAGGGCTTTTATTGAACGAGGGTTGTTATGAGTTTTGACTTCACCAATTTTCATAAAGCCGATATCTCAAACATTTCGGCTTCAGACATCGACGTCGCAATCATGCTGGGGGTAGCCGGCGTTATTACCATTCCCCAAAAGTATATCCCCGAATATCTCACGATTCACATGATAGACAGCGCGGACGGGTCGCGCGTGCATCCATCGCAAATATTTCGCCACAGGTCTTTGCTCGAGGCTCTGGATCGTTGGCACAATTATCGCGAAGATTATATCAGGCGCGAGGGAACATCCATTATTACAGGCAGCTTAAGTTTTTCCATGAATGGAAAAACTATTTTCGAAGCGCCGGAAGAAACGTGCGATCTCCTCGATATACGCATGCATCGCAGAGAACATGTTATCCCTGCCGTCATTGCCTGTGTTTGGCGGGCATGCCAACTTGAAAAAGATACGAACGGCAGAACATGGAGTGACAGTAAGGCCGAACTCAAAACGGCTCTTTTATACCTTAGCGCCCATGGCGTCGATTTATCCGACCTTGCCGCGAAGACCAACGCATATCATCGGGCACTAGGCTGGTCCGTGCCCGAACTTGATCCTTCTCTATTAATGCCGTCGCAGCCGGGAACATTGTGGCGGGCGCCACGTATATCGCCGGGCTAAGTTATTGCTAGGCTGTCAGCGCACCATAAAGTCATTACCGCAACGCACCACATCATGTGCTTGTTTTATAAGGCATTACCCCTTATATCCTTCCCTTAACCTTATCTTCTAACCCCCGATACCGCTTATGCCTTCTGCCGCCGAATCCATCGCCGCCAATATGAACCTGTCCGCCTTCGGCAAGGCTACGGAGCTTAAAAGCCGTATCTGGTTCACGGTTCTGGCCCTGATCGTCTACCGCCTCGGTACCTATGTGCCGATCCCCGGTATTGATCCGGTAACGCTGGGCGAGCTTTTCAAGCAGCATGGCGGCGGCATTCTCGGCATGTTCGACATGTTCTCGGGCGGCGCCCTGAAGCGCATGACCATATTTGCCCTCAGCGTCATGCCCTACATCACGGCATCGATCATCGTCCAGTTGCTGTCGGCGATTTTACCGAGCTTTGAGGCGCTGAAAAAAGAAGGCGAGAGCGGCCGCGTCAAGCTCAACCAGTATTCGCGTTACCTGACGGTCGTCTTCGCCATCGTGCAATCCTATGCACTGGCTGTGGGTCTTGAGAACATGATGGGCTCGAACGGATCGGCTGTTATCATTTCCGGCGCTTTCTTCCGCCTCAGTACCATGGTCACACTGACCGGCGGCACGGTATTCCTGATGTGGCTCGGCGAGCAGATCACCGCGCGCGGCATCGGCAACGGCACCTCGCTGATCATCTATTCCGGTATTGTCGCCAACCTGCCGCACGCGATGGCGCAAACACTTGAATTGGGCCGTACCGGCGCCTTATCGACTTGGTTCATCCTGTTCATTCTGGTGTTGATCTTCGCTATTCTGGCCGTCTGCGTATTCTGCGAACGCGCCCAGCGCCGTATCCTGATCCAATATCCAAAGCGCCAGGTCGGCAACAAGATGTACGGCGGCGAGGCCTCGCATCTTCCGCTCAAGATCAACACCTCCGGCGTCATTCCGCCGATTTTCGCCAGTTCATTGCTGTTGTTCCCGATTACGGCCCTAAGCTTTACCAGCATGCAGCAAAAAGGCGGCTGGCTGGCGGATATAGTGGCCGAACTCAGCCACGGCAAGCCGCTGTTCATGGTGCTCTATGCCGCCCTGATTATTTTCTTCGCGTTCTTCTATACGGCGGTCGTGTTCAATCCGGTCGAAACAGCCGACAACCGCAAAAAATATGGCGGCTTCGTGACCGGTATCAGGCCCTGCAAAAATCACGCCGATTAT